>ONKL01000117.1 GCA_900318395.1 uncultured Prevotella sp. | reverse complement strand
CGAAAGAAAACATTCGTACCCCTATACGGGATTATAATCCGTTGGTGATATGAGGAATACTATTTATGGGCGGGATAAACTAATCGCTGAATAGTTACATAGAAAACAAGAATGGTTAAATAATCCTAAATCTTCGCCAAATCGTGCAAGGTTTACTGAGCTTATCAGTTATATAAGAAAAGAAACAAATTTGAGCAAACATGAAGAAACTGGGAAGAATCATGAGAGAGTTGAGACGCTTCTGGCGCGTACTGCCAATGGTGGGTGTGGCCTGTATGATGGCAGGGTGCGACGATAGTGAAAACAATGTCTCACCTGAGGAAAACGAACGGAAATCTGTCAGTCTGACGCGTTCTGAACAAGAGCTGGTGACTGCGAATAACGACTTCGCTTTCAATCTGTTCCGTGTGGCAGACGCTCAAAATAGTACCATTCTCTCACCCATCAGCATCACTTACGCACTTGGCATGTTGAACAATGGGGCTGCTGGTGAGACTCAGGCACAGATTAATAAGGTGTTAGGCTTCGGAGAGACTGGCGCTGAAGGTATCAACGCCTTCTGTAAGAAAATGCTCACTGAGGCCCCCAACCTCGACAAGTCGACGAAAGTGCTGATTTCCAATACCATCTATATGAATCAGGGTTACGAACTGAAGCCCCTCTTCGTATCGAAGGCCAACGACTGTTACCATGCGGAGCCTGAGACGCGCAACTTTGCTGATGGCAAGACGCTCGATGTCATCAACCAATGGGCCAGTGATCATACGGAGAAGATGATCGAGAAGGTGCTCGACAAGGATTCGTTCGATCCTTCGGCAATCAGCTATCTGCTGAATGCCATATATTTCAAAGGTGTCTGGTCACAGACGTTCGACAAGGAAAACACTCGCGACGAGGCTTTCAAGATGGAGACTGGCGAAGAGAAGCAGTTGCCCATCATGCATCAGGAGCAAGAGTTTTACTATGCGGAGGACGATGACTGTCAAGTGCTCCGTCTGCCCTATGGTAATAAGGCTTATAGTATGACCATCCTGTTGCCAAAGGAGGGTAAGACCGTCCGTGATCTGGTGAAGACACTGAATAAGGACACTTGGGAGCGTTACCAGCAGATTGGCAGTGCCATCGTGGATGTGAAGTTGCCTCGCTTCGAGTCGAATACGGATTTGACGCTCGATGAGATCATGGCTACATTAGGTATGCCCAACGCCTTTAATCCCAACTTGGCAGAGTTCCCTGAGTTCTGCAATGTTCCTACCTATATCGACATGATGAAGCAGGTGGCTCGTATCAAAGTCAACGAGGAAGGTACTGAGGCTGCTGCAGTCACTGTGATATTTGTGAAACTCGCGAATGCAGCACCACGTCGTGTCAGTTTCCACGCCACTCGCCCGTTCCTTTACATCATCAGCGAGCAGTCCACAGGTGCCATCTTCTTCATTGGCCAGTTTATGGGGGATTAATAAGATCAAATATGATGATATGATGCCCTGCAACTGGAATAAGCAATAAACTTTGTTAAAAACGCTTTGCGACGATATATCCTTAGATATATTTTTCGTAACTTTGCACCCCGAAAACTAACTGATGCTCTCTTAGTTTTCGGGGACTTTTGGTTTGATTAAGTATAAAATTACAATATTTCGAAGTATGAAGAAGAACAAGATTATGATGTTTGCTGCTGCAACGATGCTGTTAGCTTCGTGCGGTGGTGGCGGTGGTCGCCCGACTTTTGGCGACAACGAGTTCCCTGTGGTAACGGTGGGAACATCTAGTACGACGATGCAGTCTACTTATCCTGCTGTGATTAAGGGTGTACAGGATGTGGAGATTCATCCGAAGGTACAGGGTTTCATTATCCAGATTAATGTGAAGGAAGGCCAGACGGTAAGTGCAGGACAGGTATTGTTCGTATTGGATAATGTGACATATCAGGCCCAGGTGCGTACAGCCCAGGCTCAAGTCAATACGGCTGCAGCTTCCTGCAACACGGCAAAGTTGAACTTTGAGAATTCTCAGAAACTGCACGAGAACGGTGTGATCGGTGATTTCGAGCTCAAGTCGGCCACTAATCAGTATGAGCAGGCAAAGGCAAACTTAGCCTCTGCCGAAGCTGGCCTGGCTTCAGCAAAAGAGATGCTGAGCTTCTGCTATGTGAAGAGTCCTGCTGCAGGTGTCGTTGGTTCACTGCCTTATAAAGTTGGAACTCTTGTAAGTGCTGGCAACACGCTGACCACTGTTTCGAACATCAGCTCTATGGAGGTTTACTTCTCTATGACAGAGAAGGACGTGCTCGAGATGGGCAAGAATGCCGGTGGACTCACTGGCGCTATTGAGGCGATGCCTGCTCTGCAGCTGAAGCTTGCCGACGGTTCGGATCCTACTACAGGCTCTGTTCAGATGATTGCCGTATTCCAGAATCCTGACAAGCTGCTGAAGAGTGGTGGCTCTGGTACCATCGTCATCCCTCACAGCAACAACAATGCCATTATCATTCCTCAGAGTTGTGTGTCGGAGGTACAGGATAAGCTCTTCGTTTACCTGCTCGGCAAGGACAACAAGGTGAAGTATTCTGAGATCAAGGTTGATCCGCAAAACGATGGTAATAACTACATCGTGACTGAGGGTCTGAAGAATGGCGATAAGTTTGTGACCAATGGTATCACCAAACTGAACGATGGTATGGAGATTGTGCCCATCACTCCGGAGCGTTATCAGCAGAAGATTCAGGAGCAGAACAAGGCCATGAGTGCTGGTGATATCGTGGGGGCGATGAAGAAGTAAGAAGGTAAAAAAAGTAAAAAGGTAAAATCAATATGACTTTTACAACATTTATCAAACGCCCAGTGCTCTCGACGGTGATCTCTATCCTCATCGTGCTGCTGGGATTGATCGGTCTGGTGTCGCTGCCTATTGAGCAGTACCCCAACATTGCGCCGCCTACGGTCGTGGTGCATACCCAGTATCCTGGTGCTGACGCCGAGACCGTGAAGAATTCCGTCATCACGCCGCTTGAGGAGAGTATCAACGGTGTGGAAGGCATGGACTATATGACCTCTACGGCATCGTCGGGTTCGGCTCAGATCACGATCATGTTCCGTCAGGGTATCAATGCTGATATGTGTGCGGTGAACGTGCAGAACCGTGTGTCACAGGCTCAGGCCCTGCTGCCTGCCGAGGTAACGCGTGTGGGAGTGACGGTGATGAAACGTCAGTCTTCTCAGGTGATCATGTATACCCTGACCTCTGACGGTCGTTACGATGACCAGTTCCTGACGAACTATGCCAACATCAATATCATTCCGGCTCTGAAGCGTATTCAGGGTGTGGGTGATGTGCAGAGCCCTGGTATGAAGACCTACTCCATGCGTATCTGGCTGAAGCCTGATGTGATGAAGCAGCATGGTCTGATGCCGAGCGATATCTCTGCCCTGATGGCAGAACAGAATATCGAGGCTGCTCCTGGTACCTTCGGTGAGCAGAGCGATGTGGCATACGAGTATTCGCTTCGTTATACGGGTCGACTGAAAACGGCTGAGGAGTTCGGCAATATCATTGTGCAGAGCAAAACCGACGGTTCGACGCTGAAACTGAAGGATGTGGCCAAGATTGAGTTGGGCGGCCTGATGTATAGCGTCTCGATGAGAAATAACAACCTGCCTTCTGTACTGGGTATGGTACAGCAGATTCCTGGTTCTAACGCCAACGAGATAGCCAAGCAGGCTCGAGGAACAGGCCAAGCTCTTCCCCCCGGGCATGATCTATAAGATCAACTACGATGTGACGGAGTTCCTCTATGCCTCAATTGAGGAGGTGGTGTTTACGCTCTTCATGACACTGGCACTGGTGTTCCTCGTGGTGTATATCTTCCTGCAGGATATGCGTTCTACGCTGATCCCGCTGATTGCCGTACCTGTGTCTCTGATTGGTACGTTCTTCTTCCTCAACGTGATGGGCTTCTCCATCAACCTGTTGGTGCTCTCGGCCTTGCTGCTGGCTATTGCCATTGTGGTGGATGATGCCATCGTGGTGGTGGAGGCTGTACATGCCAAGTTGGACCAGGGCTATAAGTCGTCGCTGACGGCCTCTATCGACGCCATGAACGAGATTTCGGGCGCTATCATCTCTATCACGCTGGTGATGGCTGCTGTGTTCGTGCCTGTGTCATTCATCGGAGGTACCAGTGGTACGTTCTATCGTGAGTTCGGTGTGACGATGGCTGTCTCCATTATTATTTCGGCCTTGAACGCCTTGACGCTGTCGCCTGCCCTCTGTGCCGTATTCCTGAAGCCTCACGATGCTGAGGGGCACGAGAAGAAGATGTCGCGCGTGGATCGCTTCCATCAGTCGTTCAATGTCGCTTTTGAAACGACGACTAGTAAGTATAAGAATGTTCTTGAGAAACTGGTGCGCAAACCGCTCGCTGTCATTGTAACCGTCGTCATCGGTATTGTTGTACTGATTGTGACCATGTTCACCACGAAGAGCGGTCTTGTTCCTGATGAGGATACGGGTACTGTGTTCTGCACGGTTACTATGCCGCCTGCAACCTCTGTTGCGCGCACGCGTCAGGTGATCAACGAGGTAGACTCTATCCTGGCTGCCGATCCCGCTATCCAGAGCCGTGAGCAGATTCAGGGATATAACTTCATCGCTGGTGCAGGTTCTGATCAGGCAACGTTCATCATCAAGCTTAAACCGTTTGAGGACCGTCAGAAAGGACTCTGGTGGAAGATCAGTGGTCTCTGGCAGGGCGACGGTATCTATCGTTTCTTCCTCAATCCTTACGATGCCACAGGTGTCGTAGCTCAGATTTTTATCAAGACGGCTCATATCAAGGACGCTTCGATTCTCGCATTCTCGCCCCCAATGATTCCTGGTTTCTCTGCCAACTCGGGTATCTCGCTCGTGATGCAGGACCGTACGGGTGGTGACCTTACGAAGTTCTACAATATCGTGACGGACTTCATTGCAGAGCTGAACAAGCGTCCGGAGTTCCAGATGGCTCAGACCTCTTATAACCCGAACTATCCGCAGTACATGGTTCACGTCGATGTGGC
>ONKL01000001.1 GCA_900318395.1 uncultured Prevotella sp. | reverse complement strand
GCAACTCTCTGGTACAGGTTGTTTCTTGGTACGACAATGAGAACTCTTACACTTCTCAGATGGTTCGCACCATTAAGTACCTCGCTGAGCTGAAATAAGCAAGTAGTTGAAGGGTAATAATTGGTCGTCCGAAATGATTCGGGCGACCTTTTTTGTTACATAATTATATGATTCAGTATCAAAAAACTTTGCTATATCAGTATTATTTCGTATCTTTGCCAGCAAAATGGTAAAAACGATGAGAATAATGTTTGTCATCATAGCTTGTCTGGCATTAGGGGTACAGGTTGCAAAGGCACAATATACGATCGAGGATATCCGCAAGTCGTATGCGAGTGTGAAGGAATACATCGCCCAAATGAGTGGTGATTTCCCCACTGATGGTATACCTGATGAATACTACCATTTGAACATTGAGCAGAATCTGCCTGGCACAGGACCCCACCATGAGCATGTGTGGATGTATTTTAGCGAACTTGATGGAACCCCCATTTATCCGCCTCACTATTTATGGTTTGCCACACGTAAATACAACTATGCCGTACGGGAGTATTATGAGGAATATCTCTACGACAGAAAAGGGCAGATTATGTTCATCTATGCCACGAACCCTGATGTCATCTTTGGCGAGATATTTGAGTTCCGCCTTTATTACGATGGACAGCGACTGCTGAAATGCATTGTCAAACAGCGTAAATGGGATGAGAAGAACTACCGTGAGGTATACAATGGCTCTGCTATTCCTGATGCATATACTGAAACTGCAGATATGCTACTAGAGAAAGTTGGTATCAACCTCCGTCTCTTCAAGCAGATTGACGATGTGTCGTATCCTTATTCTCAGACCGAAACCGTAGCTGAATGAAGAAGATGATTACGATATTGGGACCGACGGCATCGGGAAAGACCACCGTTGCGGCTCGTCTGGCGGCAGAGATTGGAGGTGAGATTGTTTCTGCAGATTCCCGTCAGGTTTACCGCCGGATGGATATTGGGACAGGTAAAGATCTCGATGACTATGAAGTGAAGAACGAAAATGGAGAAGTAACAAACGTTCCCTATCATCTGATAGATATCCGTGAGCCAGGCACGAAATACAACCTCTTTGAGTACCAACAGGATTTCTATGACGTCTATCAGGATATCAGACGTAGGGGGGCTGTGCCTATCCTCTGTGGAGGAACTGGCCTTTATATAGAAGCAGTGTTGAAAGGCTATAAGCTCTCGCCTGTGCCGCAGAACCAGGAGTTGCGTGACAGCTTGGAAGGCAAGCCGCTCAACGAGTTGACCGAGATGCTGAAAGGACTGAAGGAAAAGAACGGTTCGAATATGCACAATACTACCGACGTGGATTCCTGTCAGCGCGCTATCAGGGCAATCGAGATTGAGACCTACAATCTGGAGCACCCTACGCCACGCAGGGAACTGCCGCCCGTTGAGAGCCTTATTATCGGCATAGACATCGATCGTGAAGAGCGTCGCGCGAAGATTACCCGCCGTCTGAAAGCCCGTCTGGAAGAAGGTATGGTCGAGGAAGTGAAAGCGCTCCTCGACGAGGGTATCCCAGCCGATGACCTTATATATTATGGATTGGAGTATAAATTTCTGACGGAGTATCTGACGGGCGTGGCCTCCTACGGCGAGATGACCAATCGCCTCGAGATCGCCATCCACCAGTTTGCCAAACGCCAGATGACCTGGTTCCGGGGTATGGAGCGTAGAGGTTTCAAAATACATTGGATAGATGCGATGCTTCCGATGGAAGAAAAGATAGAAAAGATAAAACAGTTATGGCAATAGAGACTTCGAAGTGGGGCATTCTTTACTGTCCCAAGGCAGGTATCTCCAACAAGCGCAAGCGTTGGGAGAAGATTCAGAAGGTGCTTGATGAGCGCCAAGTGGCTTATGACTTTGTTCAGAGCGAGACGGCAGACAGTGTGGAGCGCCTGATGAGGATGATGATATCTAATGGTTATAAAACCATTGTCATAGTAGGTGGCGACTCTGCCCTCAACGATGCTGTCAATTGTCTCATGATGGAAGAGAAAGAAGTCCGCGACAGTATCGCTCTCGGCGTTATTCCTAACGGTTTGATGAACGACTTTGCCCGTTTTTGGGATATTGATGAGAGTCAGATAGAAGAAACCGTCGATTCGCTGATTCGTCATCGCATCCGAAAGGTCGACCTTGGCTGTATTCGTTATACAAATGCCAAGGGGGAGAAATGTCACCGTTACTTCCTCAATTGTGTTAACATCGGAATGACGGCTGATATTATGAACCTGCGTCGCCAGACTCGTCGGCTTCTTGGTTCTCAAACCCTCTCATTCTTATGTTCATTATTCGTTATGCTCTTTCATCGTATGGAGTATAAGATGAAATTATTCATCAATTCAGATGTGATAGACCGCAAGGTGATGACCGTATGTATAGGCTCAGGACCCGGTTACGGACAAACCCCCAACGCTGTACCATATAATGGTATGCTTGATGTGTCGGTGGTCTATCATCCCGAGGTCGTACAACTCATTGAGGGACTATGGCTTTTGATCACTGGTCGCTTCCTGAATCATCGCAGTGTACATCCTTATCGCACTAAGGAGGTGAGGGTAGAGTATGCTAAACATGCAATGGTTGGCATTGACGGACGACTGATGAAGACTCCCGTGGGACCATTTGTTGTCAGTGTCAATCAGGAAGTCATTAACTTTCTAATACCTCAGTAATTATCAAAAAGTTTGTTAAATCACTCTGATATATTTGTAAGACTCCCCAAAAATGTCTACCTTTGGGGAGTTAAAGACTAATATGTTCAATAATTAAATACCTTTTTATAGGAACTATGAGCTATTTACGATTAGAAAAAGCCGTGATGACTAACCTGCAGGAGAGTCTCCGTCGTGAATTACTCCGTACCAACCGTTCAGGTGCCTACAGCAGTTCTACGCTTGTAGATTGTAACACACGTAAGTACCACGGTCTGCTGGTTGTTCCCGTTCCTGAGCTTGATGACGAGAATCATGTTCTGCTGTCATCGCTCGATTGTACGGTCATTCAGCATGGTGCCGAATTCAACCTCGGTCTCCACAAGTATCAGGGCAACAATTTCAGTCCTAATGGACACAAGTACATCCGTGAGTTTGACGCCAGCCTCGTGCCTACCACGACATATAGGGTTGGTGGTGTAATCCTAAAGAAAGAAGTGATCTTCCAGCATTATGAGGATCGTATCCTCATCCGTTACACGTTGGTCGATGCACACTCTGCCACTACTTTGCGGTTCCGTCCGTTCCTGGCCTTCCGTTCGGTTCGTCAGTTTACTCACGAGAACTCTACGGCCAGTCGCGAGTACAGTCAGGTCGACAATGGTATCAAGACCTGTATGTATGCCGGCTATCCCGACCTCTTCATGCAGTTCTCCAAGAAGAACGAGTTCGTTTTCCAGCCCGACTGGTATCGTGGGGTGGAGTATCCGAAGGAGCAGGAGCGTGGCTACGCCTCCAACGAGGATCTCTATGTGCCCGGCTATTTCGAGATGCCTATCAAAAAGGGCGAAAGCATTATTTTCTCGGGTTCAACCTCTCAGATCAAATCATCGACGCTGAAGAAACTCTTCGACGAGGAGGTGGCCGACCGTGTGCCGCGTGATAACTTCTATCACTGTCTGGTCACCGCCGCCCACCAGTTCCATTTCCGTGACCGCCGTAGCGGCACTATGGAGAAGATTGACAAGAAGGATGAGCGCTATCTGCTGGCAGGCTATCCTTGGTTCAAGGCCCGTGCCCGTGACACGTTCATCGCGTTGCCAGGATTGACGCTGGCCATCGGAGAGCGTGACTACTTCGAACTGGTGATGAGGACTGCAGAGCGCGGTCTTCGTGAGTTCATGGAGGAGAAACCCCTGTCTGTGAAGATTTACGAAATCGAACAGCCTGATGTGCCCCTCTGGGCCGTTTGGGCTATTCAGCAGTATGCGAAGGATGCTGGTCGTGAGCAGTGTTTTAAGCTTTATGGCAAATTGTTGCAGGACATTGTCCGTTATATTATCAAGGGCGGTCACCCGAATCTCCGTCTTGACGAGAATGGTCTGCTCTATTCTAATGGTCGTGACAAGGCTGTCACTTGGATGAACTCTACCGCCAATGGTCGTCCCGTTGTGCCTCGTTCTGGATACATCGTTGAGTTCAATGCCCTTTGGTACAATGCCCTGAAATTCTGTGCCTCGATGGCCGCAGAAAAGGGTGATGAAAAGGGTGCTCAAGATCTCGAGAAGCGTGCCGAGTTGGCAAAGACTTCATTCGTTGACACTTTTGTCAACGAATACGGCTACCTGCTCGACTATGTCGATGGAAACATGATGGACTGGAGTGTTCGTCCAAACATGATCTTCGCTGTTGCACTTGATTACTCTCCTCTGTCACAACAGCAAATGAAGAGTGTTGTAGATATATGTACGCGCGAGCTGCTTACCCCTAAGGGCCTCCGTTCGCTCTCACCGAAGAGTGGTGGCTATAACCCTATTTATGTGGGACCACAGACGCAGCGCGATTATGCTTACCACCAGGGTACCGCATGGCCTTGGTTGGGCGGATTCTATATGGAAGCCTCACTGAAGCTCTACAAGCGTTCACGCTTGAGCTTCATCGAGCGCCAGCTCGTGGGCTATGAGGACGAGATGGACTACCATGCTATCGGTACCATCTCTGAGCTGTTCGACGGTAATCCACCGTTCCATGGTCGTGGTGCCATGTCGTTTGCTATGAACGTTGCTGAAATCCTTCGCACGTTGCAGCTCTTGGATAAATATTCATATCAAAAATAAGGAGGGACGACTATGAAAGTATTAATGTTTGGATGGGAGTATCCTCCTCACGTATTTGGTGGACTCGCCACTGCTAATTATGGTATTTCCGAAGGCTTGAAGGCTCAAGGCGATATTGAGACTGTGCTCTGTCTGCCTCATCCCTTTGGCGATGAGAGTCAGCATGCCTGCCGTATCGTAGCCATGAATGCTGTGCCCATTGCTTGGCGTGATGTTGACTATGATTACGTCAAGCAGCGTGTGGGTAACATTATGGACCCCGACTACTATTTCAAGCTTCGGGAACATATTTATGCCGATTTCAATTACATGAACGTGAATGATCTCGGTGCGATGGAGTTTGCGGGAGGTTATCCTGGAAATCTGCACGAGGAGATTAATAACTACTCGATCATTGCAGGTCAGGTGGCCCGTGCTGAGGAATTTGATATTATTCATGCGCACGATTGGCTGACTTTCCCTGCCGGCATTCACGCTAAGCAGGTCAGTGGAAAACCGCTCTGTATCCATGTTCACGCTACCGATTTCGACCGTTCTCGTGGTAAAGTTAATCCTACTGTATATTCTATCGAGAAAAATGGTATGGATTGGGCTGATTGTATCATGTGTGTATCAGAGCTGACACGCCAGACGGTTATCAATCAGTATCACCAGGATCCGCGCAAGTGTTACACCGTTCACAACGCCGTTTATCCGTTGCCGCAGGAGTATCAGGACATCCCACGTCCCGACCATACAGGTAAGGAGAAGGTGGTTACCTTCTTAGGGCGTATCACGATGCAGAAAGGTCCTGAATACTTCGTTGAGGCTGCCACGATGGTACTCCACCGTACCCGTAATGTTCGTTTCTGCATGGCCGGTTCGGGCGATATGATGGATGCCATGATTCATTTGGCTGCAGAACGTGGTATCGCCGATCGTTTCCACTTCCCAGGTTTCATGCGCGGTAAGCAGGTTTATGAATGCCTCAAAGACTCTGATGTATATGTTATGCCTTCCGTTTCCGAGCCCTTCGGCATTTCTCCGTTGGAGGCCATGCAGTGCGGTACGCCTTCGATTATCTCGAAGCAGTCGGGCTGTGCTGAGATTCTCGACAACTGTATCAAGGTTGACTATTGGGACATCCATGCTTTGGCTGATGCCATCTATTCGATCTGCCACAACGAGTCGCTCTTCCAGTATCTCAAGGAGGAGGGCAAAAATGAGGTTGATCAGATTACATGGGAGAAAGTCGGTCGCTGGATTCGCACACTCTATCGCCGCACCCTCGGATGGGAGGAATAATATTAAACGTTAAACATTAAACATTAAACAATTATGAAAACGATTTGTTTATATTTCGAAATACATCAGATTATTCATCTGAAGCGTTACCGTTTCTTCGATATCGGTACTGATCATTATTATTATGATGACTATGAGAATGAGCGTAGCATCACCGATATTGCTAACCGCAGCTACATCCCTGCCTTGAATACCCTTTACGATATGATTAAGGAGAATGGCAACTATTTCAAGGTAGCCTTCTCATTGTCGGGAACAGGTATTGAGCAGCTTGAGATGCACGCCCCTCAGGTCATTGAGAAACTGCAGCAGTTGAACGAGACTGGTTGTGTAGAGTTCCTTGCCGAACCTTATAGTCATGGTCTCTCCTCACTGGCTAACAACGATAAGCATGAAGAGACCTTTGCCCGTGACGTGAAGAAGCAGGCCGACAAGATCGAGGAACTCTTCGGCAAGCGCCCGACTGTGGCTCGTAACTCTTCTCTCATCTATAGCGACGATATTGGTGCACAGATTGCCGCTATGGGCTTCAAGGGTATGCTTACTGAGGGTGCCAAGCACGTACTCGGTTGGAAGTCACCCCATTATGTATACCACTGCAACCAGGCTCCTAATCTGAAGTTGCTATTGCGCGACGTAGAGCTCTCTGATGATATCTCTCTGCGTTTCAACAACTCCGAGTGGGATGGCTATCCACTCTTCGCTGATGCTTATATCGACCGCATCGCCCGTATGCCCGAGGAAGAGCAGATTATCAACATCTTCATGGAGCTTTCTGCCCTGGGTATCGCTCAGCCACTCAGCTCTAATATTCTTGACTTCATTCATGCACTACCGGCTTGCGCTAAAGCTAAGGGCATCAACTTCATGACTCCTACGGAGATCTGCAAGGCCTGCAAGAGTGTCAGCCAGCTTGATGTGCCCGATACCCTTTCTTGGGTCGATGAGGAGCGCGACGTTAGCTGCTGGCTTGGTAACGCTATGCAGCACGAGGCCTTCAACAAACTCTATTCTGTAGCCGATCGTCTGCTCATTGCCAATGATCCTCGTATCAATCAGGACTGGGACTATCTGCAGGCTTCCAATAACTTCCGTTTCATGACTACCAAGCCTTCTAATGTAGGGCTCGATCGTGGTATCTATAGCGGACCGTTCGATGCCTTCACCAATTACATGAACATCCTTGGTGATTTCATTAACAGAGTCAATGCCCTCTATCCGCTCGATATTGATAATGAAGAGCTTGAGAGCTTGCTCACCACCATCAAGAATCAGGGTGATGAGATTGAGATGAAGGATAAGGAGATTACTCGTCTGAAGGCTCGCCTAGAGAAACTGGAGCCTAAGACAAAGGCTCCGAAAGCTGAGAAGAAACCTGCCGCCAAGAAGAAGGCTGCAGATAAATAAGAAAAGTCTCGTACTTATACCCTAACACCAGAGGGGCTTTAGTGTCAATGCTAAAGCCCCTCTGATATTTGGGTAGATAATCTCAATTGTTAGCGGATGAACAGCAGCTCGCGGTATTTCGGGAGTGACCAGAGACCATCTTCGACAATCATCTCTAGTTGGTCGGTCTCATAGCGGATAGCCCCCATCTTCGGACAAACGGTATCGTGATAGGCGATGGCGCGCTCGTGGATGTTGTAGATGCGGTTTGCCACGCGACGAGCCTCTGTTAGGTCCTCGACGAGCTGCTCAATGCGCTCGGTGCGCTCGGCAATCTCTTGGATGAGTTTCATGTTACGGGCAGAGAGACGGTTGGCCTCGTATTCAGGGAAGACATCCTTCATGCCTTGCACATTCTTGATGAGTTGCGATTGGTAGTGGGTAGAGACGGGGATGATGTGATTCATCGAGAGGTCGCCCATCACGCGAGCCTCAATCTGTACCGTCTTTACGTAGGTCTCCCATTTTACCTCATTGCGAGCTTCGAGCTCCTTACGGTTCATGACCTTAGTGGCCTCGAACATGCGGACGCTGGAATCATCGAGATAGTGCTCGATAATCTTTGGACAAGACTTCTCGACATCGAGTCCGCGACGTGCAGCCTCCTTCACCCATTCGTCGCTATAGCCGTTGCCGTCGAAACGAATGGGCTTACAGGTCTTGATGTCTTCGCGCAGCACATCGATGATGGCTGAGAGCTTGGTCTCGCCCTTTGACATACGCATATCGACACGTTTCTTGAACTCCTGGAGGGCTTCTGCCATTGCAGAGTTAAGAACAATCATGGCTGAGGCACAGTTGGCTGACGAACCTGGGGCACGGAACTCAAAACGATTACCCGTGAATGCAAAGGGCGATGTGCGGTTGCGGTCAGTGTTGTCGATGATGAGGTCAGGAATCTGAGGAATATCGATCTCCATACCTCGCTTGCCCTTGAGGGTGAACAGATCTTCTTTGTCGCTCTGCTCGATGTGGTCGAGAAGTTCAGTGAGTTGTTTGCCCAGAAACGAGCTGATGATTGATGGAGGCGCCTCATTGCCACCCAGTCGGTGGTCGTTGGTGGCACTCACGATAGAAGCCTTCAACAGACCATTGTGGCGATAGACTGCCATCAACGTCTCAACGATGAATGTTACGAAGCGCAGGTTCTCCTCAGGAGTTTTACCTGGGGCATGGAGCAGGATGCTGTTCTCGTTGAGCGAAGCGCCTGAGACGGCACGCTCAGCAGTGAGACTCCAGTTGTTATGCTTTCCTGAACCGTTGATGCCATCGAAAGGTTTCTCGTGGAGCAGCACACGGAATCCGTGGTTGCGGGCCACGCGTTTCATGAGCGACATGAGAAGCATGTTATGGTCGACGGCGAGGTTGCATTCCTCGAAGATAGGGGCTAGCTCAAACTGGTTGGGAGCCACTTCGTTGTGGCGTGTCTTGCATGGAATGGCCAACTCGAGGGCCTGAATCTCCAGATCCTTCATGAAAGCCTGCACGCGATCGGGGATGGTACCGAAATAGTGGTCGTCCATCTGCTGGTTCTTTGCACTCTCGTGGCCCATCAGCGTGCGACCAGTCATCAAGAGGTCGGGGCGGGCAGAGTAGAGCCCCTCGTCGACGAGGAAATACTCCTGCTCCCATCCGAGGTTGACGCGCACCTTCTTCACGTTGTCGTAGAAATACTGACAGACGTCGGTAGCGGCCTTGTTCAGGGCGTGGATAGAACGTAGCAGCGGTGCCTTATAGTCGAGCGCCTCACCCGTATAGGCAATGAAAATGGTGGGGATACAGAGCGTGTCGTCGATAATAAAGACGGGCGAAGTGGGATCCCAAGCAGAGTAGCCGCGAGCCTCGAAGGTGTTGCGGATACCACCGTTAGGGAAACTGGAGGCATCGGGCTCCTGCTGTACGAGCAACTTTCCTGAGAACATCTCGATCATTCCCCCTTTGCCGTCGTGCTCGATAAAGGCGTCGTGCTTCTCGGCAGTGCCTTCGGTTAATGGCTGGAACCAGTGGGTATAGTGTGTAACACCCATTTCGAGTGCCCACTGCTTCATGCCTAAAGCGACGGCATCAGCAATAGAACGGTCGAGGCGGGCACCATTGTCCATCACGTCAATCAGCTTGGCATAGACATCGGCAGGCAGGTATTTATACATCTTCTGACGGTTGAATACGTACTTGCCGAAATACTCTGAGGGACGTTCTGAGGGTGTTGGCACCTCTACGGCTTTCTTTTTGAAGGCCTCCTCTACGACTTGGAATCTAAGTAAGTTTGACATATCTTTTTTTAGTTTTTTGAAGTTAAACAATTAATTAATTAATCAATAAACCTACTTGTGATATCTGCATAAGCGTCGATGCGACGGTCGCGCAGGAAGGGCCACCAACGGCGAACCTGCTCTGAATGGTCGAGATCGATCTCCACGATGATGCTCTCCTCCTCGTCGGTAGAGGCTTC
The DNA here is from genome assembly GCA_900318395.1 of uncultured Prevotella sp. Taxonomy (GTDB): domain Bacteria; phylum Bacteroidota; class Bacteroidia; order Bacteroidales; family Bacteroidaceae; genus Prevotella. The sequence goes on along the minus strand of ONKL01000001.1, from coordinate 93,013 downwards.
GTAGATGAGTTCGCCCTGAGGACCAGCTACGAACGAGGTACCCCAGAACTGGATGCCATTCGTCTGCCCAGAAGGATCGGGCTCATAGCCTACACGATTGACGGTGATGACAGGCAGTCCGTTGGCTACAGCATGTCCTCGCTGTACCGTCTGCCAGGCCATACGTTGGCGCTGCTGCTCCTCTGGCGTGTCGCTTGACTCATAGCCGATGGCTGTAGGATAGATGAGCATGTCAGCCCCCTGCAGGGCCATAAGGCGCGCTGCCTCTGGGTACCACTGATCCCAGCATACAAGTACACCCAGACGCCCTACTGATGTCTGTATCGGGTGGAACCCCAGATCGCCTGGCGTGAAATAGAACTTCTCGTAGTAGGCAGGGTCATCGGGGATATGCATCTTACGGTATAAGCCAGCTACAGATCCGTCGCTCTCGAGTACTACAGCCGTATTATGATAGAGCCCTGGTGCACGTTTCTCGAACAGGGAGGCGACGATGACCACACCGAACTGTTTGGCCAATTCTCCAAAAAGTTTCGTTGAAGGGCCGGGTATAGGCTCTGCCAGATCGAAATTGTCGACGTTTTCCGTCTGACAGAAATAGAGCGAGTTGTGCAGCTCCTGAAGCACGATGAGCTGTGCACCTCGCTTAGCCAGGTCGCTGATGCCCTCTGCCAGTCGTAGAATGTTGTTACGTGTGTCAGCAGTGTTATGCTGCTGCAGAAATCCTATTTTTAATTCTCTCATTATCTTTCATTTTTTCATTTTCTCATTCTTTCATTTTTTCATTTCCAAAGGAAACTGCATGGTGCAGCAGTGGAGTGATCCGTGCTGCTTGATGACACTCCTGCAGTCTATCCCCACGATTTCCCTCCCTGGGAATACATTGCCAATCAGGTGCAGCGCTTCTTCATCCAAATCGGACTGTCCGTAGGTCGGACAGAGTACGGCGCCATTGATGATGAGGAAGTTGGCATAGGTGGCAGGCAGGCGCATCCCTTCGTCGTAGATAGGTCGCGGCATAGGCAGTTTGACCAACTTGTAAGGCATGCCCTCAAGCGTTCGGAAGGTCTTCAGTTGTTCTTCCATCAGTCGCAGTTCCTCGTATTGCTCATCCTCTGGGTCGTCGCAGCCAACATACAATAAGGTGTCGTCAGGACAGATGCGCACCAACGTGTCGATATGCCCGTCTGTATCGTCGCCGGTCAGCTGCCCGTGGTCTATCCACAGGATGCGCTCAGCATGGAGTTCTCGCTTCAGTCGCTCTTCAATCTCGAATTTCGTCATAGGCTGATTGCGATGGGGAGCCAATAGGCAGCAGGAGGTGGTGAACACCGTTCCGCGTCCGTCGCTTTCGATCGAGCCGCCTTCGAGCACAAAGTCGAGACAGTCGACATATTCGCCTTTCACCTCCCCTTTATCATAGAGGCGACGGTTGATGGCGTTATCGAGTTCAGCGGGGAATTTCTCGCCCCAGCCGTTGAAGCAGAAGTCAAGTAGTCGCACATGTCCTTCATCGTCAACAAGTGTGATAAATCCATGATCGCGAGCCCAGGTATCATTGTTGGGTTGACCAACCATGAGCAGATGCTCTCGCTTGCGGATCTCACGGGCCATTTCCTCATAGGTGTAAGTAATCTCTTGGAGCATGGGTGCCCAGTCGGTACCTGCGTGCGGCCAAGTCAGTTGCACGCCCCATTGTGGCTCCCATTCTGCAGGCAGGCGCCACCGTGATGATTGCTGTTTATTGTTGAAATTCATAATTTTGGCGCAAAGGTACGAAAAAAAGCACAAAAACTGATGGTGAATAGAGTTTTTTTTGTACTTTTGCAAAAACAAAGACGATGATTGAGGTAAAAGATGCTACGATTGCCGTTGGCGGAAAGACGCTGGCAGAAGGGCTGTCCTTCATGGCGAAGGACGGTCAGCTTACCTGTATTACGGGCGAAGAAGGGGTGGGGAAGACCACGCTTCTGCGCACGCTGATAGGGCTTCTGCCTGTCGCTCAGGGGTTTGTCAGTGTCGACGGAGAACTGCTGACGGTCGATTCCGCTCAGGCTTTCCGCTCCTTGATGATTTATCTGCCACAGGAGATGAGGTTGCTCGCCCATCAGCTCAATCAGCCTTCTTGGCCTGAAAGCGAGGCAGATGAATATGCTGTGTGGAATCAATTGTTACCCCGCGCCTGCCAGCAAGAACAGCCTGAGCCTCTTGCCCCTCAGGAGATCTTCCGCTTGGTAGAAAAGACACTCAATGAGGGTCGCGACAGGCGGATCATCATCGCCGACGAACCTGCAGCCTTTCTCCCTACCGACCTGACGCTGCGCATGCTTGAACTGTTGCGCCTTGAGGCTGTTGGGGGAAAGACGGTTCTGATAGCCAGTCGCAAGCCTCAGATGATTGAGTATGCTGACCAGGTGATAGAGATGAAAAGCGAGAAGTAAAAAGTGAAAAGTAAATAGTGAAATGGATTCAGGAATGATACTGCATATAATTCTGGGGCTGCTCCTGCTGCTGATACCTGCAGGACTGCTCTATTACTTGGAGCGCAAGATGCTCCGCCCGTTCTTGGTGGCTGTAGCCCGTATGGGCGTGCAGCTGTTAGTGCTTTGTCTGGTGATTTGGGCACTCTACAAGTTCGATAGCCCTTGGCTGCTCGTTGTGTGGTTGGTGCTGATAGCCGTTGGTTCTGGGGTGCTTGTGCTCAAGCGCAGCAAGCAGAAAGGTTTTCGTCTGTTGCCTGCCGTCAGTGGTGGCCTGTTGGTGAGTGTCGCTTTCGTGACTTTGTGGCTGTTGGCCCTCGTTTTGCCCGTTAGGGTGTTCGATCCCCGCTGGTTTGTGCCTGTCACAGGCCTGCTGATGGGACATGCTACAGCGATGACCATTCGTGGTCTGAGTACCTATCTTTCTGCCCTGAAGGCTGATGAACAGCAGTATGAGTTCCTGCGTGGTAACGGCTATACTCATTTCAAGGCGCTGTGCCCTTTCCTGACTCGCATGCTGGCAGCTGTCATTTCGCCCTCAATGGCTAATCTGCGTGTTCTGGCGCTCACCTCGATGCCTTTGTTGCTCGTAGGTTTGCTCTTGGGCGGACTGTCGCCTATCAATGCCTTTGTCATCATGCTGATGATGGCTGTAGCGTGTGTCTCCGTATCTGTTCTCTCGATGGCTGTCATCGTCTTGCTTGCTGACCGTATCCTTTTCAATCAGTATGGCAAGCTCATTTTTTAAGTTGTTTCATGATGAATAAGAATATTGTTTGGATTATGGCTCTGTTGATGGTAGTGCTGTCATGCAAGGGCCGACAGAATGGCGCGAATGCCCAGGTGGCAGATGCACTTTATGCGACGGAGAAGGCTAAGACGGTGCGAATGTACGAGATCCCTGCACCGCTGAAGGACCGTCCGGAACAGATTCTGTACCGTAAAGGCTATACCACCTCATATAATCAGCAGACAAAGACGCCCAATTGGGTGGCTTGGCACCTGACTAATGCCCACACCAAAGGCCCTAACCAGCGCAAGCAGGAGGTCTTTGCAGAGGATATGGCCGTCAAGAGTCCTCGTGCCACTAATAATGACTATTTTAACTCGCGTTACGATCGTGGACACATGTGTCCTGCAGGCGATAATAAGTGGGATCGGCAGGCGATGACCGAGTCGTTCCTCTTTACGAATATCTGTCCGCAAAATCACGGCCTGAACAAGTACGAGTGGAACGATCTCGAGATTCTCTGTCGGGAGTGGGCGCAGCGTTATGGTGCCATCGACATCGTCTGTGGGCCGTTGTTTGCTGCCAATGACAGTCAGAAGACCATCGGTAAGAACAAAGTGTGGGTGCCTGAGTCTTTTTTTAAGGTCATTCTCTGCCGTCAGGGCAAGGCAAAGGCCATCGGATTCGTCTATCGTAATGAAGGCAAGAAACAACTGATGGAGGATGCTGTACGCACGGTTGACGAGATTGAAAGGCTGACGGGAATGGACTTCTTCCCTGAACTCGATGATGCGACAGAGAACCGTGTAGAGGCTCAGGCAACGCTGAGCGACTGGTAAAAAGTTAAAAACCCTTAATAAACAGGTGAGCTGAGGCGATGTCTCGGCTTTTCTTTGTAATTTTGCAGCGTGAAAATAAAAGAAGTGCTGAGCGCCCTTGAACGTTTCGCGCCTCTGCCCTTGCAGGAAAGTTGGGATAATGCTGGCTTGCAAGTAGGACTGACAGAGACGGAGGTTTCAGGGGCATTATTGTGTCTGGACGTCAACGAACGTATCGTCGACGAGGCCATTCGTAAGGGATGCAACCTGATTGTGTCCCACCATCCGCTGCTGTTCAGAGGGCTGAAAACCATCAGTGATCTGACAGACGTGCAGCGCACTGTGATGAAGGCCATAGAGAACCGCCTCTGCGTGATCTCCATGCATACGAATATGGACAACGCGAAGGGTGGGGTGAACTTCCGTATTGCCCGGAAACTGGGGCTGAACGATGTGGAATTTTTCGCTTCTAAGCTGGTCGACGGCATCGAGGCGGGTAGTGGTGTCGTAGGTAAGCTTTCCGAGCCTATGGCGGCAGATGATTTTATCCTTAAAGTGAAGAAGACTTTCGGGGTGGAGTGTGCAATGTGCAATGAGCTGTTGCGCCGTCCTGTCAGCAAGGTTGCCATCTGTGGTGGGGCAGGGGATTTCCTGCTCGACGAGGCCCTGAAGACGGGTGCCGACGCTTTTATCACGGGCGAGATGCACTATCATCAGTATTTCGGCTACGAGCAGCAGATTCAGATATGTGTCATAGGTCACTATCAGAGTGAACAGTTCACGTCAGAGGTCTTTCAGGAGATTATCCAAGAGGCTTGTCCAGGTGTGAAAACCTGTATAGCTGAAACTTGTACGAATCCCATTTTGTATATTTAAATCGTAAAATTATATATCATTAAATTGTAAATTAAAATTATGGCAAAGAAAGATCCTACAGATTTGTCAGTTGAAGAGAAGCTGAAGACTCTCTACCAGCTTCAGTCGGCTCTCTCGGCTATCGATGAGAAGCGAGCATTGCGAGGTGAACTTCCCCTCGAAGTACAGGACCTTGAAGACGAGATTGAAGGTCTGACAACGCGTGTTGAAAATATTAAAAGCGACATCAACGAGTTCCAGAAGGCTGTTTCGCAGAAGAAGGGCGAGATTGCTGACGCAGAGGCCAGCGTGGCTCGTTACAAGGCTCAGCTTGATGATGTTAAGAACAATCGTGAGTACGACACCTTGAGCAAAGAGATTGAGTTCCAGACACTCGAGATAGAACTCTGCAACAAGAAAATCCGCGAGGCAAACGCTCGCATTCAGGAGAAGCAGAACGAGCTGGCACTCAACGAAGTAACCATCAAGGAGCGCGAGGGCGATTTGGAAATCAAGCGCAACGAGCTTGAGGAGATCATGACAGAAACCCGTGCAGAGGAGGATAAGCTGAAGGAGAAGGTAAAGGATCTGGAGTCAAAGATCGAGAGCCGCCTGCTCACCTCTTTCAAACGTATCCGCAAGAACGCCCGCAATGGTCTGGGTATCGTCTACGTGCAGCGTGATGCATGTGGTGGCTGCTTCAACAAGATTCCGCCCCAGCGTCAGCTCGACATCAAGATGCACAAGAAGATTATCGTCTGCGAGTACTGCGGTCGTATTATGATCGATCCTGAGCTGGCTGGCGTAAAGATCGACAAGGCTACTGGCACTGAGGAGAAGAAGACAACTCGTAAGCGCGCCATCCGCAAGTCGGCCACCTCGAAGAAGGTCACCGATGCCAATGATATGGCGTAAGCCGTTTTGTTATAAATTTTGGTAGTCTGGGATTTCCTTCAGGAATTCATATTTCTGGTTGGCGTAATCCATCTTGCAGCAGTAGTGCTGGAGCCCGTTGCTCACTATCAGGTAATCCACTTTCAGCAGGAGATTGTAGGCCGATATCTGGTCGAAAGTCTTCTGCTGAAGTTGTATAGTAGGGGCCTTGTATTCGATGATCATCCTGGGTTGTGTGTCCTTATTATATAATAAGGTGTCGCAGCGCAGCCGCTTCTCGCCCACACGCAGCTCAATCTCGTTGCCCATGAGCCCCTGAGGATACCCCTTATGGTCAATCAGGAAATGCACGAAATGCTGGCGCACCCACTCTTCAGGTGTCAGTGCCACGTATTTTCGACGCAAAAAGTCAAAAATCAGTTGTTTGTTGTCCCTCTCAACAACTTTTATGGGGTAAGGAGGCAGGTTTAATCGATACATTTTTGTAACTTTTAATAAATTTGGCTGCATTTCGGAGATAAAAATAATCGAGATTATTTTGTATTTCGCTCGATTTGCACTAACTTTGCAGCAAAGTTACACATAATATTCGAAAAAACATCATGGCTGAGGCTAAAAATATCACTTTTCAGAGTATCATGCACGATTTGCAGGAGCGGAAGTTCGTCCCCGTCTATTATCTCGTGGGCGATGAGCCCTATTATATCGACAAGATAGCCGATTATATTGCAGAGCATGTGCTACAGCCTGAGGAGCGTGATTTCAACCAGACAATCCTGTTCGGATCCGATGTGACGGCAGCACAGATAGCCGATACGGCGCGCCGTTATCCGATGATGTCCGAATATCAGGTGCTGATTGTGAAAGAAGCCCAGAATCTTAAGAATACAGAGGCCATCGAGAAGTATCTGAAGGCTCCGATGAGCTCCACAATCCTTGTGATGTGCCTGAAAAACAGCAAAATCGACGGTAGGAAGAAGGAACTTGTGAAGAATATCCAGGCTGCTGGCGTGCTTTTTGAGAGCAATAAGCTGAAGGATCGTGAGCTTCCGGCCTTCATCGAGAAGTATCTGAAGGCCCGCGAGGTGAGCATCGACCCCAAATCGACGCAGATGATAGCCGAGAACATCGGTTCCGACCTGAGTCGGCTGACAAGTGAGCTCGATAAGGTCGTTCTTTCACTGGATCAGAAGGATAGGAGAGTGACACCCCAGATTGTGGAGGATCAGATCGGGGTGAGCAAGGAGTTCAATGGATATGAGCTTCGTGACGCCATTGTCAACCGGAATGTGTACAAAGCAAACCTGATAATCAAATATTTTGACGAAAATCCGAAGGCTGGTAGCATCTACTCGTTTCTCCCGATGCTCTTCAATTACTTCCAGAATCTGATGATTGCCTTTTATGCGCCGAATAATAAGAGCCAGGAGGGCGTTGCAGAGTGGTTGGAATTGCGAAATGCGTGGGCAGCGAAAGAGTATATGACTGGCATGCGAAACTACTCAGGAATGAAAGTGATGCAGATTATTTCCAAACTACGTGAAATAGATGCGAAAAGTAAGGGGCTCGATAATCCAAATACCCCTCCTGGAGAGCTGATGAAGGAACTGATTTTTTACATTTTGCACTAATTCAGTCCGATTTTCGTTGCTAGAATTTCTAAAAATGGCGCTTTTCGTGAGCGCTTTTTTTAGGCCTAAATCCCTATAAAATCAGGGGTTTCAGCTGGTTTCTACCCCTCCAAAACTCGCGTATTTTCAGCTTTCTTTCCCTCCGTCCAGAATACGCGCTAAATGGAAAAATCCGCCATTTTTGAAAGTTGTCGATTCGGCGTTCACATTCATTAAGATTTTGTTTTCTTGATTTTGATTCTTAAATATAAATTTGTTGGTGAACAAATTTAAGTTTGATAAGGTGATTTTTAAGTTTAGAAACTAAAATCAATAAAACAATATTCGGATTTGTGTTTGTGAATTTGATGTTTCACGTTTGCATATACATAAATATACATAGGTGCTATTAGTTTAATAACATAATGAAAATCAGTTAGTTATACGATTTATCTCGATTTTGCACCCACATATACAGACATTTACATATACAATCTTGCATAATTCACCTAAATACATATATAAATGTGTAAATACCTATTTTATACCCAGTTATTTATGTAAAAATCGCTCAAATATAGCTTTGTAAGACTTTAATCATCTAAATTTATGTTTGTAATCCTAAAGCTAAATATTTAGGTTTATACCCTTTTGATTTACAAATATAAAACTGCAAACATAAATTATAAAATCTTAAATTCTCTCTACATTTGTTGTTATTATCAGATTTTTGTTTTACCTTTGTAAACTGAAAGAAAAACGGGTGAAAACACCCCTTAAACACATACGACAAGAAAATGAAAGATCGAATCAGAAAGATTATGGAGTCTCAGCACATGACCCAACAGGTGTTCGCTGACTTCATCGGTGTGGGTGCAGCCACCCTTAGTAGCATCTTCAACGATCGCACCCGCCCTACCCTCAACATCGTGGAAGCCATCAAAAAGAAAATTCCTAACATCAATACCGATTGGCTGATGTTTGGCTCTGGCGACATGTATCAAGCCGATCATGATGCTGACAATGCTCCTTCGGCTCCCTCTACAGAGTCTCAACGACCAAGTTCGATGATGCTCGATTTTGATTCGCAAGCCTCGCCTACCCCGATAAATGTCGTTTCACAGTACCTGAATTCCAATAGTGTAAGAAATACACGACCGGAAATCATTCGAGAAGAGGTAAAAATCGTTGACAAACCACAACGTCGGGTTATTGAGATTCGTGTCTTCTACGACGATCAGACGTGGGACACTTTCGTGCCTGCTAAGAAATAAATTTTGTGGATTCAAATAAAAGTTGTACCTTTGTCGCCGTAATAACAAAGGTACAACATTTATGAAGAAATATTTGCTCGACCTGAGAGTCAAGTCTGTAGAGCAGATTCATCAGCGTTATGTGCTGATCAGGCTTACCGACGACCAGCCGCTGCCCGAGATGCTTCCTGGTCAGTTCGTCGAAATCCGTGTCGACGATTCACCATCCACCTTCCTGCGTCGTCCTATATCCATCAATTTTGTCGATCGTGAGCACAACGAGCTGTGGCTTCTGGTTGCAGCCGTTGGCGAAGGCACCAGAAAGCTGGCTCAGCTGCAGCCTGGCGCCCTGCTCAACTGTCTGCTGCCTCTGGGCAATGGGTTCACGATGCCGTCGTCGAGCGCCGAGAAGATTCTTCTCGTGGGGGGTGGTGTCGGAGTGGCTCCTCTGCTCTATATGGGTGCCGAAATGGCTGCCAGGGGCTTTGCGCCCACGTTCCTGCTCGGTGCGCGAACCTCTAAGGATCTGCTGATGCTCGATATTTTTAAGAAATACGGGCGCGTGTATGTGACAACCGAAGACGGCTCAGAGGGCGAGAAAGGCTTCGTCACCAATCATTCGCTGCTCCAGAAGGAACAGTTCACCCGTATTGCCACCTGTGGCCCTACGCCGATGATGAAGGCCGTAGCTGCATTCGCCCGGAAGGCTGATGTGGAGTGCGAGGTGTCGCTCGAGAATCTGATGGCGTGCGGACTTGGTGCCTGTCTCTGTTGCGTGGAGAAGACCACCGAGGGCAATCTGTGTGTGTGCAAGGATGGACCAGTGTTTAATATTCGTAAGTTGTTATGGCAAGTTTAGAAGTAAAGATAAATGATTTAAGGCTGAAGAATCCCGTGATGACCGCATCAGGCACCTTCGGCTATGGGCTGGAGTTCGCCGACCTGGTGCCCCTCGACGGCATTGGCGGCATCATTGTCAAGGGCACTACCCTCCGTCCCCGTGAGGGCAATGATTATCCCCGTATGGCCGAGACAGCCAGCGGCATGCTCAACTGCGTGGGGCTTCAGAACAAGGGTGTCGACTATTTCTGTGAGCACATCTATCCGCAGATTAAGGACATCGACACCAATATGATTGTCAACGTCAGCGGTTCGTCGCCCGACGACTATGCCGAGTGCGCAGCCCGCATCGATGCGCTCGAGAAGATTCCTGCCATCGAACTGAATATCTCCTGTCCTAATGTGAAGGATGGCGGAATGGCTTTCGGAGTCACGTGTGCAGGCGCTTCGAGCGTGGTGAAGGCCGTTCGCGAGCGTTATCATAAGACGCTGATTGTGAAGCTTTCGCCCAACGTGACCGATATTACTGAGATAGCGCGGGCTGTCGAGGCTGAGGGAGCCGACAGCGTGTCGCTCATCAATACGCTGATGGGAATGGCCATCGATATCGAGAAGCGCCGTAAAGTGCTGTCGATAGGCACTGGCGGACTCTCCGGGCCAGCCGTGAAGCCCGTAGCCCTGCGTATGGTCTATCAGGTGGCCAAGGCCGTCAAAATCCCCGTAATCGGCTTGGGAGGCATCTGCTCTGCCAAGGACGCCATCGAGTTCCTGATGGCAGGAGCCACCGCTATCGAGATCGGCACCGCCAATTTCCTCGATCCCACTATCAGCATCAAGGTGCGTGACGGCATCAACTCATGGCTCGACGCTCACGGCTGCCACGACGTGAAGGAGATCATCGGTGTCCTGTAATTGCGATGGAGGTCCCCACCTAAACAAGTCGGCTACGATCGCCTGCGTAGTCGGCTACGATTGGCAATCCGCTTCCCAACGATTGGCAATCTTCTTCCCAACGACTGCCGATCGGCAGTGCGCTCCGCGCTCCAACGCTCCAACGCTCCATCGCTCCATCTGCAAATTCCGATGTTGCATCGAGTGGCTTGATAGTGTATTATATTATATAATATATATATTATAATATATATATTATATAATATAATATAATAAAAACACATCAACATGAAGCACGGATATAGAAAACACCAAATGGAGCGTTGGAGCGTTGGAGCGCGCGATTGATTTCCTGCATAAAAGCATTCAGGGCTTGCATCGCTGCAGGCCCTGAACTTTACTAACCAAATTAACTAACTAACAATAACCAATTCTTATGTATGAAAAAACTATTCTCATGTGTTTTGACGATGCAAAGGTACGGCGGAATCTCCGCTCCTGCAAATCTGTTCAGCGAATCGGCTGAAATCTTCAGCGAAAATGACGAGGGTCGATGAGTAACTGCTCAGCACCCTATGGCTGATGACGAAAAGTGTTAAAAAACAAAAATAATCAAGAATATATGTGGTATTTTAAAAATTTTATGTACCTTTGCAGTAGACTTAATCTATAAATATAAAATTATGGCGAAATTGACATTGACAATCTATGGGGTCATCACTAACAGGATGCCGTTACAGAAGACCGACGTCTCTATATCTGTCGGAGACGACGTAATTAATGGTGAATTGAGCAAGCGGATGCCGTTGCTACAGAGGGACCTTTCTTCCAAAGATGCAAAATGGGAAAAGGGAGGAGCTATGGATGTGAACTTCTCGCTCTCTCTCGGCACCTTCCAGCTTCAGCAGAAGATGTACAACCCTCACGAGATAGAGGCTGAAATCCTGATCACCCCGACGAATATCGACAGGACTACCCAGAAGGTGAACCTCAGCAAGGTGGACTTCTTCGATATGTTTGCCAATAAGCGGGTGGCGCTGACTTATAGCAACAGGAATGAGAACAACGAGGAAGTGACCTATACGGTGGGCGAGGACTTCTACGTGCACGAGTTCATCCCCTGTAAGCAGCCCGACAAGGTGCAGGTGATGCTGAAGATCTACAGCCCCGACAAGCTGTTGACGCTGTCGCAGTACTGCCGTTCGTTCACGGCTAAGAAGCTCGGCGGCGACATCCTCAAGAAGGAGTTGCCCAACTTTAAGTTGCCTTATGTGAAGGACGAGAGCGTGAAGTGCGACACCACCCAGATGAAACACTTGCTGAGAGGGCAACAGGAGCACATCATACCTTATCTGGTGCAGTATAACGAGAGTTTCTACGATCTGCTGGCGCGTACGACTAACCGCAACGGTGAGTTTATGTACTATTATGACGGCAAACTCCGCATCGGCTACGATGCCGACGAGAGCAAGGCCGTGGAGATTATCGACGGCTACAAGTCGATTACCTATCACAACACGCCGCTGGCGCAGCTCAAGCAGGAGAACGAGGGACCGGTAGAGTTGGAGGCTTCCTACGACGATAATGTGCTGAAAAGCAAGGTGAAGAAGAACGGTGCTGCCAAGGTGACCGGCACCATCAAGGACATGGCGAGTCTGGAGAACGGTGCCGACAAGTACTGGCTGAAAAAGGTAGGTCAGGTGCTGACCAACGGCAAGCCGCTCATGAACTTCATGTTCAATACCGCCGTCGATGACCTGTGGGCATGGGCGCAGGCCGACACGCTGGCCAGTAAGTATAACGACAAGCACAACGACCTATACTTCAATAAAGAGAAGAAGCATATCTCGATGCTCGACGAGCAGTATGATAACGGTAAGACGACGCTGTTCCAGTTCTCGGAGGCCGACTCCATCATCAAGGCCAAGGATTATGCCGGCATACTGGCAGGAGAGCTGCTGGCTGAGCACAATACTATTGAGATCGACTACGACACGTTTGCCCCGTGCCTGCACTTAGGACAGCTCATCAAGGTGGATGACAAGCCTTATATCATTTCAGGCATCACGGCCAAGCAGGAGACGGTCAACTCTTACAAGATAGAGAATTATACGGATGTGATTGTGGTGCCCTCCAAGAAACTTGTTTTCCGCGTGAATGCCATTGGCATGAACGACGACAAGAAGTTCTATCCGATGATGATTCCGGCGGGCCATATCCGTCAGTCGGGTCCTCAGGTGGCCGTGGTGGTCGATGCCGATGATCCTACCAAGAAGAACCGCGTCCGCGTGGAGTATCCATGGCAGTTCACGTCGGCGAAGCCCGCGTTTGATTCTGTCACGGCATCCGACCTGAAAGCCCGCGACGTGACCGACGCCTCGCCCTGGCTGATCTATGCTGCCTCGTCGGGTCCTGCAGGAGCGGGTGTCCACGGCAAGCACTATCTGGCAGAGAAGGTGCTCGTGAACTATGTGAACAACAATATAGAGCGCCCCTATGTGGTGGGTGCCGTCTCGAAGGATACACCAGGTGCCCTGAGGACCGGTGCTGCTGTGCTGCAGTCGCCTAATGGTCAGTATCTGAAAGTGGTCGAGGGTAACGGTCAGGGTGCTACCGCCTTTATGACTAACTTTACGCCAGGACTGAACCTTGTGACCGGATTTCTCGACTACCCCGACATCTTCGGTGGCGACAACGAGATAAGCAAGGCCTTCGAGGGCGGTGTGGAGCTCGGCGACAAATACGGCATCTGGAAGATCAGCGGCTCTACCGACAAGCGTGCCATCAGCATCAGTTCGCCTTGGGGTAACGTGAAGATGAATGCCTTCACTGGTATCACGCTCGATGCCCCCAACGGCGACATCAAGATCAGGGGTAAGAACGTGTCGATCGAGGCTGGCAACAACCTGAGCCTCGTATCGGGTACGAATATCAAGAACAAGTTCGTGTCGGGTTACGGCGACGGCTATCCATTCAGCATGACAACCTTCTTGTACGATGTGGGGGTGGTGGTGGCCAAGAAGTTGGCCGAAATGGTGGATAGCGTTTATGACCTCTCGCTGATCCGTTCGGTACTCGAAGTTTACTGGCGTCCTCAGGAGGGTGCCCTCGCCGTTCAGTCGAACCGTTACCTGATGCTCTCTGCAGGCGGTGCGAAGCCTGGCTATCCGTATAGTGCCTATAGGGATCCAAAGAAGCGCATCCAGGAAAACATCGCCAAAAGTGATCTGTTCGAAATGGGTCCGACCATGAGAGATCTGATAGGCAAGTTGCCGCTCATTGTTGAAAAGATGGCTGATAACTATGAGTGGAAATATGATCTCTGTGTGGATCTGCGAAATGAGTTTGACGATATCATCTCTGAATTGAGTGGTATTTGTAATGGATATGGCTTGTTTGATCCTTGCAATGACTATGATAAGCTGAAGAATAAGCTCTGGGATCCCAAGACGAAGGAGCTGGAAGAAGCTGACCTGGGCTTCAATGACAGCTGTAAGAGTGATAGCATCAACGATGTGGATGATACGGCTGTCGAGAGTTATGACTCAAAAATTGACATGACCAATAAAACGGCGGTCGAAGCAGCGAAAAATGACATCATCAACGAGCGTAAGCAACTCAAGAAAGACTTGTTGAAGAAGGCCAACGAACTGCTGAAGAGCATTGCCAAGCTGCGCTCGGAGCCTCAGAAATTGAAGAACATGAAGACCTACGGCATCAGCCGCTCGCTCAGGTATGCGCCTGCCGACTATATCAAAGCCATCGAGGCTGCGTTCTCGGATGAGAAGTGCAAGGATTCTGCATTCTTCAAGTATGCCTATGACGATAAAAATGCCATCACTGACTCGCGGGCGGATCTGACCGATGATTCGCTGCAGGGACTTGATTTGCATACGAAGGCTCTGTATCGCCGCGTAGCCCTGAACCTCGTGGAGGGCTGGGGCATGGTCTCGCAGGCCATCGACAAGACGTTGGACGGACAAGGCGCGATTGTGAAATCTCAGATTGCCCAGAAGCCAGCCAAGCCCGTCAGCGACGAAGATCTGGAGAACGACAACATGTGGAAGCTCTACGTGAGCAGCCTCGAGTTTGAAGAGCCCCTTAAAAAGACAGGCAATTGGGTCGACAACATGGTTTCTGACTCTAAGTTCGACCCTCTCAGCAAGATCAACCTGACGGTGCCTTACGATGAATACAATGCCTGGGGTAATCAGAAGACCGGTCAGATTCTCTTCGGTACTGGTACTACGCTCAGCATGAAGAAAGACGGTACCATCGGTGAACTCGACACCCGCTACAATGGGGATACGATTTCGATGAATTGGAAGGACGAAGATGATAAAAAGGCCTATAATGCTCTGAACGGTTTAATTCAGAAGTGTATGAGGGGTCTGTAAATACAGTAACCCGATGGGAGTTGTGTAATCGTTTAATAATTAAAATAGGAAATATTATGGCAGACTATATATTCGATGATTGGAAGACCATGCTTGGCAGTTTTCAGGACTGCGTACAGAAGGATCTGGAAGAGATTCACAAGCAGAAGGCAGAGATACAGCAGATGAAGGCCGACCTCTTCAAGGAGATGGAAGGTTTCAAGTACTACCGCGATGAGAGATGCTTGATTCTCTCAGCCCCGAAAGTGATCATCGGCAATGTCGATGAGACCGGCGACCTGATATCCGGTATGGGCGAGGTGGTCATCAAGGGACAGGGCGTGGAGCTCAACGGTGTGGGTGAGACGGGACATATCGTCAATCGCGCACCCAGCATCCGCCAGGTGGCCGTCGACCCCGGCAGCGACGGGCAGGAAAACGTCGTCTGCGAGATGTCGCAGATCACATCGCAGGCATGTAATATCGTGCTCGAGAGCAACGATGCTACCGGTGCCTTCGCTGTGTCGCCGGCATCGGCAGGCAAGGGCGGCATCCGAATCCATGCCGACAACGCCATGAAGCTGGAGGCTTCGGTATCCAGTGAGCAGCGCAAGAGTCAGATAGAGTCAACGGTAGAGGCCCTTACCTCGCTGATCTCTACTCTCGAGGAGAAGAAGACCGCCCAGAAGACTCAGGTGGACGGCATGTTCGCCACCATCAAGTCGCTGCTCGACCAGGAAGATAAACTGAATTCCGACGATGCGATGGTGGGACGCGTAAACACCCTCGACATGCTCGATGTAAACGAACAGGTACAGGAGACACTGCCAACGCTCTGTCAGGCTACGATGACTTATGTGAACATCATCTCTCAGCTGGCCGAGGCCAATCGCCAGAAGAAAGCCTTGGAGACCGAGAAGGGCAACATCAAGGAGGGTGATGACTTCAAGAAGAACACCACCGGCGCCTCGATGCAGATTACGGCCGAGACCATCAAGGTGGCTACCGCTGACGGCGACGGCAACCTGCACACCAACCGGGAGGCTGGCATCAGCATTCGCACGCCGAGGATGGGCGTCGCGATGATCGACGACGAGGGTAAACTCGTAGAAGGAGGCAATTTCTCCGTCAGGACTGAGAATATCAACCTGATGACGGTAGCTGCCGAGAACCAAGGGAAGAACCTGAACGCGACAGGCCGTGTGGCCATCGCCTCTAAGAATGTGAATATCGAGGCTATCGACTATGAGTCGAAAGACGGTGCATTCACCGAGAAGGAACTGACAGCCGATAGTAAGGTGAGCATCACCGCCAAGACCATCGAGGTGGCTACGACCAATCCGAAGAACATCGAGCGCGACGACCAGGGCAATATCACCAAGGGCGAATATACCGCAGAGGGCGACGTGATCTTCAAATCGAAGAACTTCACCGTAGAGAGCCTCGACTACGAGGTGGCCGACGGTCAGCCGAAGATGAAGGCTCTGACGAAGGACGGCAAGATAGCCATCCGTGCCGAGAAGACCGACGTGCTGGCAGCCGATGCCGAGGGCAAGGCTACAGGTAGCATCAACCTGAACGCGAAGGCCATCAGCGCCAAGTCGATGGATGTCGATAAGGAGAAGTTGACAGACTCTGCACTCGCCGCAGGCAGCACGATGACGCTCGTCAGCGAGAAGATGTTCGTAGGCTCGAAGTCGAAAGACATCAAGTCGAAGAAGCTGCAGGCCGTATCGGAAGAGATGGGCCTCTTTGCCGACAAGACCTTCGAGGCCCAGCAGGGCGAAGGCAAGGCTGTGGTACAGCTCGACGGCGGCAACGCCTCTGTGGGCGGCAGCAAGACCGAAATCTTTGGTGCTACCACTATCAACGACAAGACTGAGGTCAAGGGCGAACTCAAGGCTCCGAAGGGATCCTTCGATGGTCTGGAGGCCAAGAGTGCCTTCAAGTCGCCAAGTATCGACGACGGTGCTGCTGCCGGTGGCGGCGGTGGCGGCGGCAGTCTGAGTGCCAAGTTGAGCATCGAGGAAGTGAAAAGTGATGAGTGATAAATGAAAAGTTTATAGTTTAAAGAGAAAAAGATATGAAACGTGCTATATCCAATCAATATGACCAGTTGTACGAGAAGCTCAAGGGCTATGTGGCAATGTTGAACTTCCGCTATCTCAATCTGTGTATCAAGTCAGAAGCTGCCTCATTGATACCCGTCAAAGTCATGATCGAAGGCTCACCGAAGAACCTGGAGCAGGTGGCTTCGTGCGCCAAAAAGGACGACTATCACATCTGGATCGTGCCAAAATATGACGATGATATCAAGGCTATCATGGATGGCGTCGCTCGGGTGCATCCGGAGTTCAAGCAGAAGATAGACTCCTTTAAGATCCAGAGTCCTGACGAGAACATCGAGATGAAGGAGCACGACGTGCGCTACATCGAGCTGACAATGCCGGATGTGAACGATAATCGCTACGATGCCCTGAAGGATGCCGTTGATATTTGTTATCAGGAGTGTAAGACGCTGATGGAGGCTGCCATTGACAAGGCGAAGGCTGAGATTGCGATTCTGTCGGTAGGTGAGCCTGAAGAAGATATCGATGGTATGAAGAAAGTCATTGATAAACTCACCCAGAAGACTGAGGAACATCGCGACAAGTTGCGTGACCAAAAGTTGAAGGACATCGAGGAGGCCCATAATAACTGGCTGAATCAGATCAATTTGATTTAGAAATAAATGATAGAACAGGATGGAAAATAACTTCGAAGTGAAGAAAGACGGTTCGACGCTAAACGTCTTGCTGGATGACGAACTCTCAGTCGCCAATTCCCCCGCTTTGACGGAAGAGCTGTCCAAATATCGTAATCAAGGCATAGAAAAAGTCGTGTTCGATGTCACTGGGCTGATCTACATCTCAAGTAGCGGCATCCGATGCATCTTCTATGCTTTTCAGGAGCTGGGGCAGCAGCCGGAGATCGTGTTCGTAAATTGTGCCAAGGAGATCTATGAGGTGCTTGATCACGTCGGGATGACCTCTGTCATCAAGTTTGAAGAGAGCGTCAGGAAGAAAGAGCTGTATCGGCAAAGAAAATTATGTGATCTGGAACTGGGTGAAATCGGACAGTTTACCAAGGAACGGAAAAAGGGTCTCGACGTCTTTGCAGCGAACAACGATGTGGTCTGCTATAGTATGAAGCTGGGGCAGGAAGACTGATCTTTAGCCAGAATAATCCTTATGAAGAAGTATCTGATCTTGCTTTTATCGTGTCTGTGCTTTTCAGCTCAGATGGCTGCTCAGAGTGATGAAGAGGAAGAGCAGCTCTATAATAACTGGTATGATCAGATTACTTATGTCCTCGGTAACGTCAGTACCAGGAAAGCCATCGACATGATTGGCGAGATGAGAGACTATGCTGACAGGCACGACAGCAAATACGGCTTCTTTATGGTGACTTATCTCAGTGCCCATGTCGCTAGGGATATGGGGATGTATGAGCGCGCAGAAGAACTGATGCTGCAATCCATCGATTACAAGAGGCGTAATCTCCCCCAGATGAAGCCGAAGATACAAGTCTATTATTTCCTGACTCATATCTACAATGACAGGAGTCAAGGGGAGAAAGCCATCAAAGCCTTAGACAACGCCCTGAAGCATTCTGCATGGAGTAGTGAAGACCGTATAGCGCTGCTGTCTTTGAAGTGCGATGCTGTAGCTGGAATAGAGCCCCTTGACACAGCGAGGTTTATGGATTACTACGGACAGATGCGCGACGTTGTCAGAGACAACCATTACGAAGGCGATGTAAACATCAGTGCAGAGTGCCATCATGCTGAGTTCACGCACGACTATCAGAGGTTGCTGGACCTGGCTGAGAAGATCACGAATAAAGCAGAAAGGCTGATGTTCAAGATAGCTGCCTACGACGGATTAGGACGGAATCAGGAGGCTATCGACTCATTCAGGGTGTATAAGGCCTGGACAGACAAGCAGTACAATGAGGAAATGCGCAAACTCACTGAGATGAATGCTTTGGAGCTTGAAGTTGCTCGTGCTGAGAATGAAACTTCGACCCTGCAGCTGCACCATCAGCGGGTGATGCTGATCGTCATCGTTTGCGGTCTTTTTATTATAGCCGTGATCCTGTCGGCCTATATCTATAGGCGTCTGCTTCAGATGCGTCAGCTGAAAAAGGCCTACGACCAGCTGGAGGAAGTGACCACTCAGAAAGAGCGCATAGAGAGTGAGCTGCGCATTGCCCGTAATATCCAGATGTCGATGTTGCCTAATGACTTTCCACAGCGCCCTGATTTCGATATCTATGCCAGTATCGATCCCGCTAGGGAAGTAGGAGGCGACCTCTACGACTTCTTCGTGCGCGACAATCAGCTTTTCTTCTGCATCGGTGATGTCAGTGGTAAAGGTGTGCCTGCCGCCCTGTTTATGATGGTGACTAAGAGCTTGTTCCGAGCCTACTCTTCTGACGAGTGTATGCCCGACCGCATCGTTTCGCAGATGAACCATAATCTGAGCGAGAATAACCACCAGCGCATGTTCGTCACGCTGTTCATCGGTGTACTCGATCTCAGTTCGGGCTTGCTGCGCTATTGTAATGCTGGCCACGAGGCACCTGTTATCATCCGTCACGAAGCCTCTCTGCTGCCCGTTAATCGTATATTCCCCGTTGGGGCTGTTCGCAATACTCCCTATCAGACTCAGGAGGTCGTTATAGAACCGCAGACTACAATCCTACTTTATACCGATGGCCTCAATGAGGCCTTCAATGCAGACAAGAAGATGTTCCGCGAAACGGGCATTCTCGAAGAGGCTAATCGAGCCCTTCATTCCGGACGGATCTCTCCGAAGGAACTGATAGAGGGGATGACGCAAGCCGTTCATGATTTCGTCGGTGATACCGAGCAGAGCGACGATCTCACCATGCTGGCAATCTCCCTGGCACCTACCGATAATATTCACAATCTCAAATAAATAAGTAATATGGGAAAACTTGTTACAACAGGAGCAATGCTCCAGTGTAGTTTTGGTACTGCACCAACAACTCTGGCTGTCGCTGATCCAACGCGACCTAAATGTGGTAATATGCTAATGGCAACGATTCAGGATATGTCGCCTGGTACAAATATACCGACTTTTGGTATGTGTCAATCTATAGCAAACCCTCAGGTGCAAACGGCTACATCAGCAGCTATGGGAACATTGACGCCACAGCCGTGTGTTCCTGCCATCGTGTCGGCTTGGACGCCTGGCAGTGCGCAGATGAAGGTGAAGAATACGCCAGCCCTGACCGACAGTTGCACGTGTTCGTGTATGTGGAATGGCACTATCTCAATCAAAAATCCAGGAAACGCTGCTAAAGCGAATGTAAAATGAATAGCATTTAGGGCTGCCAATCGGCAGCCCTTTTTCGAAGGCAAACATCATAAAATTTGAGGGCTGTCAACTGACAGCCCTCAACCAACACAAAAACTAAACTAGACTTAACTAAAGCATATTGGGATTTTCACAAACCCGCCAATGCGATTGCAAATATACGATTAATTCGACTATTCTCCAAATAATTATTTGTTTTTTTTGCAAAACAAAAACATTTGTTACTATTTTAACATTTTATTAGCAAGATAAGAGTCTAAAATCGTCATTGCTGCCATCGCCTCGACCACGGGCACGGCGCGAGGCAGAACACAGGGGTCGTGACGCCCATGAGCGGTGAATCGGGTGGGGTTGCCTTCTGTATCGATAGTTTCCTGTTCTGACAGGATGGTTGCAACGGGTTTGAAGGCTACGCGGAAGTAGATATCCTGGCCGTTGGAAATGCCTCCCTGAATACCTCCACTATGGTTGGTATCGGTTGTCACCGTGCCGTTGACGCAGCGGAACACATCATTCTGCTCGGAACCGCGAGCGGTGACGCCTGCGAATCCCTCGCCATATTCAAAGCCTTTCACGGCATTGATGCTGAGCATCGCTGAGCCTAAGGCTGCATGGAGTTTGCCGAACTCGGGTTCTCCAAGACCTGCTGGACAGCCTTTGACGACACAGGTGATGATGCCCCCAATGGTATCGCCCTCAGCCTTCAGCTTAGTGATCAGGGCTTCCATCTGGGCAGCTTTCTCTTCGTCAGGACAGCGCACGGCATTCGTCTCTGTCTTTGAGAGATCATACAGATGATAGTCACGCTCCAAGGCAATGTCGCCCACCTGCGAGGTATATGCCTGAACGCTGATTCCCAGTTGGTTGAGTACCAGTTTGGCCAGCGCTCCACCTACACAGCGGCTGATGGTGATACGGGCAGAAGACCGTCCGCCTCCACGATGGTCGCGTATGCCGTACTTCTGATGATAGGTATAGTCGGCATGTGAGGGGCGGTAGAGGCAGCGCATATTCTCATAGTCCTGAGAGTGCTGATTGGTGTTGCGCACGATAAAGCCGATGGGACATCCCGTCGATTTCCCCTCGAAGACTCCACTCAACAGTTCCACCTGATCGGGCTCTTGCCTCGATGTGGTAATCTTACTCTGTCCTGGGCGGCGACGGTTCAGCTCACTCTGAATGAAATCCAGATCGATGTCGATGCCTGGCGGCATACCGTCAATGACGCCTCCGATGGCTTCTCCGTGACTCTCGCCAAACGTTGTCAGCCTGAATTGGTTACCGAAACTATTCACCCCTCAAAATGCTTTTAGTTATTAATCTAATCTGTTAAATTCTTAATGACAATGGCCACATCCGCAGCCGTCCTCGTGGTGATGATGGCCTTCGCAGCCTTCTTTCTGGCAATCATCGCAGTTGCAGCCTCCATGATGGTGCCCGCAGCCGCCTGTCAGATGCTTGATCAGGTGCTGGATCTCCTCGTCGGTTGCATCGCGATTCTCAATCACGGTACCTACGAAGTTGAGTACCTTGCCTGCAAGAGGGTGGTTGGTGTCGATCGTCACACCATCTTCCTCGATCTTCTTGACTTTTGCCATAAACTGATGGTCCTCATTGTCCATCAGGGTGATAACGGCGTCCTCGAAGATATTCTCATGGTCGAAATGACCGTTAATCATGAATACGTCGCGCCCCAGCTTGTGCACGCCCTCGGGCTCGTAATCTCCGAAAGCCTCTGAGGGCTGAAGGGTGAAGTCGAACTTCGCCCCTTTCTCGAGTTCCATCACCTGCTGCTCAAAAGCGTCGAGGGCAATGCTGAAACCTGTAATAAACTCGAATGGGCGCTCGTCGCCAGTCTGCTCCTCAAGATGTTTCTCACCGTCAGCGATGCTGTAGAGCTGGTAGACCACCGACATGAACTTGTTTTTTTTCTCTTCCATATACCTTATTATATATATTATAGTAATTTGGGGGACAAAGGTACGCATTTTCCCCGAAAAACAAGCTACTTTGCAAGGAAAAATCTAAAAAAATCATATATCTCCCGATTATTTGACCTGCGTCAACAAAAAGGCTGTGTCCGCACACAATTTGGCGTAAACGCTTGCGTAAACCAAAAAATCGCCGTACCTTTGCACCGTCAAAAGACATAAAGGATAACAATTTAGTATTTAAGTAGGAGTGGATTGACACACCGCTCTGAGTAAAGAAAGAAAGGGTAAAAAGATGAAAAAGATGATTTTGACATTAGTAGCAATGCTGAGTATGACAACTGCATTTGCTGAAGGTGAGAACGCAGCCAGTGTTAACAACGTTGAGGCTTACGAGTTGAATGTCAATATGAATAAGCTCTCATCAGCACTGAATCTGGCCGACGACCAGAAGGAAGCTGTAGCTGAGATCCACCACACGTTTGCTTCTGAGTTGATGTTTGCTGCTCAGTATAGCAACAACGATCGCAAAGCGCTTGTAGATCGTGCCATCGAGAACGATGTAAAGTGGATGCGTTACGTACTGAACGACAAACAGATGCGTACTTATCTCACACTGTTGAACACCACGCTTAATAATCGTGGTCTTGTTAAGTAAGAAGGTTGATAGTAAATTCATTATTTGGGGGCATTCCGTGAGGAATGCCTCTTTTTTATGCCTAAAATTTGCATGTCTCAGATTTTTTTGCTTACTTTGCACTCAGAAACCATTCATGAGCAAAAAGAGATGAAAAGTTTAAGGATTATTCTTATGACTTTGGTCGCAGCTGTACTCGTCAGCTGCGGAACGACCAACACAGTGCCCATTACGGGGCGCCAGCAAAGTCTGATGGTGAGCGACGGTGATATCCTCAGCCTCTCCACTCAGCAGTATCAGGACTTTATGAAGACTGCCAAGCTTTCGACCAATGCTGCCAATACGGCGATGGTGAAGAGGGTGGGGCAGAATCTGGCCAATGCCGTCACCAGCTACTTGACTGCTGCTGGACTGCAGAACGATCTCCAATATTACAAATGGCAGTTCAACCTCGTGCAGGACAAGCAGGTGAACGCATGGTGTATGCCTGGCGGACTGATTTGTGTGTATGAGGGCATCCTGCCCGTCACCCAGGATGAGGCCTCGCTGGCCATCGTGCTGGGACATGAGATTGCCCACGCCGTAGCCCGTCACTCTGCCGAGCAGATGAGTACGCAGATGAAGCAGCAGTATGGTATGCAGATCGGTGCAGCCGTCCTTGGTGGCATGGGCTTGGGAACGAACACCACGTCGATCATCCAGGCTGTCGCTGCACAGGGCTTCAACTTCAGCAACCTGAAGTATTCGCGTAATCACGAGAGCGAGGCCGACCACATGGGTCTGATCTTCGCAGCGATGGCTGGCTATGATCCTCAGGCTGCCCTTACGTTCTGGCAACGCATGGCCTCTATGTCGCAGAACAAGCCTGCCGAATTCCTGAGCGATCACCCTTCTGATGAAACCCGTATCCGCCAGATTCAGGGTTGGCTGCCTGAGGCTCAGAAGTACTATAAGCCCAAGGCGACGACAACTGCCACAACGACAAAGGCTAAGACCACCACAGCAACAAAGAAAACTAGCACAACCACCAAAAAATCGATTAAGAAATGAAACGAAGCTATATCGTAACAGCCTGTCTTTCAGCTATTCTGATGTCGGCACAGGCTCAGACAGGAGCCATCTCTCAGGAGATGCTGCGCGACATCCAGCGCAGTCAGCAGCCCGTTAACCGTGCAATTGCCAATGCCATCGCCGCTAACAGCATCGAGGCCTTGTCCAGAAATCATCAGAATGCACGTGCCTTCGACACCTATTTCAGTGTAGAGACTCCCAAACAGTCGATTACAGATCAGAAATCGTCTGGACGTTGCTGGATGTTCAGCGGTCTTAATGTGCTGCGTTCCAATCTGGCACAGCGCGATTCTGTCGCTATGGAGTTCTCGCAGGCTTATCTGTTCTTCTGGGATCAGCTCGAAAAGGCCAACCTGATGCTGCAGGGTGTTATCGATACGGCCAAGGAACCTATCGACCATCAGCGTGTGCGGTTCTTCTTCCAAAATCCCATCAATGATGGAGGAACGTTCTGTGGTGTCTCTGATCTGGTCGACAAATATGGTCTTGTACCCTCAGAGGTGATGCCCGAGAGCTATTCGAGCGATAATACGTCGATGGCTGCCAAGATCGTTTCGTCGAAACTCCGTGAGTTCGGGCTCCAGTTGCGCGACATGGTGTCTGCAAAGAAATCGGCTGCCGACATCAAAAAGGCTAAGACTCAGATGCTTGCAGAGGTCTATCATATCCTCTGCCTCACTATCGGAGAGCCTGTACAGACGTTCACCTACGCCTTTAAGGACAAAAACGGTAAAGCCCTTGCACCAGCTAAGGAGTACACACCTCTGCAGTTTGCCAAGGAGGTTGTGGGAGGTCCCATCACTGGCTCTTTCATCATGGCGATGAACGATCCGCGTCGTCCCTATTATAAGACCTACGAGGTGGAGTATGATCGTCACACCTACGACGGACACAACTGGAAATACGTGAACCTGCCTATGGAGGATATCGAGCAGATGGCTATCGCCTCGTTGAAGGACGGGCGTAAGATGTACAGCAGCTACGATGTGGGTAAGTTCCTCGATCGTAAGCGTGGCTATGCTGATACGGAGAATTATGACTACGGTTCGCTCTTCGGAACGACTTTCGGTATGGATAAGGCTCAACGCATCTCGACCTTCGACAGCGGATCGACTCATGCGATGACACTCACGGCTGTCGATCTCGATGCAAACGGTCAGGCCATCAAGTGGAAGGTGGAGAACTCTTGGGGCGCTTCATGGGGGCAGCAGGGATGTCTGATTATGACTGATCGCTGGTTCCGTGAGTATATGTTCCGACTGGTTGTCGACAAGAAATATGTGCCGGAGAATATCCTGAAGGCCGCTGACAGTGAACCAGTTATGTTGATGCCTGAGGATCCGCTCTTCCTGCCCGACGAATAAAGATCACTGTCGCTGTTGATGAAACGACTATTACCATTTCTGTGTCTCCTGCTGCTGTTGTCTGGTTGCTCTCATCGCAACTATCCGACAGAAGCAGGAGATACTGGTAAGTGGTATTTCCCCCTGCCTGGCGCCAAAGTTATCAGTCCCTACGGACAGCGTGACGGCAAGCGTCATACGGGAGTTGATCTCAAGACGAAGAACAAGGATAAGATCTTTGCTGCGTTCGACGGTGAGGTCGTCTTCTCGGGCACCTTTTCCGGTTATGGTAATCTGGTACGTATCAAGCATGCTAACGGGCTGGAGACGTACTATGCGCATAACTCAAAAAATCTTGTCAAACAAGGCGCAAAGGTACGAGCTGGTCAGGTGATTGCCTTGACGGGTCAGACTGGACGTGCTTCTACCCCCCATCTTCATTTTGAGACGCGTGTTGACGGAAAGCCCAGAGATCCGGCTGTCTACTTCGATCTCGTCAAGGGCTCTCTTCGTCAGAATGCCTTTCGCAGAACGAAGAAAGGCTTTGTCGCCAAATAATCTTATGTCAAAAAGAGAATGAAATGTTATGATGAATAAAGAAGAGAAATACCAATTGCTGACAGAGCAGATACGAGCTTTGACGCAAGGTGAGACCGACCTGGTAGCAAAGATGGCAAATGTGGCTGCAGCCATCCATGAAGAGATGGGATTTTTTTGGACAGGATTCTATCGGGTGGTGGGCGAAGAACTGATTCTAGGTCCGTTCCAAGGTCCGGTAGCCTGTATGCATATTCCCTTTGGGCGTGGTGTGTGTGGCTCTGCCTGGAAGCAGCGCACAACACTTGTTGTCCCTGATGTTGAAAAGTTCCCAGGCCACATTGCCTGCAGCAGTCTTTCACGATCAGAAATCGTGGTACCTGTCTTCTCGCCCGATGGTGAAATTGTGGCGGTATTGGATATCGACAGCAAGGAGCTGGGTACCTTCGATGAGATTGATCGTCAGCACCTCGAGACCATCTGTCAGCTCCTGTTTACTTCCTGACGATGACGCTTCCGCTGGCTTGGTGAGTAGCCAGGATGAGCACCTCAGCAATCTGCACATGCTCTGGGGCATTGGCTGCATAGACAGCTACATCAGCGATATCGTCACCCGTCAGCGGCTTGATGCCCTGATAGAGTTTGGCTGCGCGCTCCGTATCTCCATGGAAACGGATGTTGCTGAAATTTGTTTCTACCAGTCCTGGTTTGAGATTGGTAACACGTACTGCCGTATTGGCTACGTCGATGCGAAGTCCGTCGCTAAGCGCCTTGACGGCTGCCTTTGTGGCACAGTAGACGTTACCTCCTGCATAGGCAGCATCTCCAGCCACACTACCTATATTAATAATGTGTCCACTGTTGCGGGCAATCATCTGTGGCACCACCAGACGGGTCATCGTCAACAGTCCCTTGATGTTCGTATCGATCATCGTCTCCCAATCATCGAGGTCGCCTTCGTATTCCGGCTCTAGTCCGAGAGCCAGTCCAGCGTTATTCACGAGAACATCGATCTGCTGCCATTCAGCAGGCAGGTCCTCAATGGCCTTCTTGGAAGCCTCGCGGTCTCTGACGTCAAAGACGAGCACCAGTACCTCTGTGCCCTTAGCCTCCAGCTCCTGACGGATGGTTTCCAACTTCTCAATGTTTCTGCCGTTGAGGATAATTCTGTCGCCATTTTCAGCGAACTTGCGGGCGCAACCGAGTCCAATACCACTCGTAGCTCCTGTGATAAGTATAGTCTTTTTCTTCATAACGGCTACAAAGATACGATTTTTTTGCCATGATATTTGTGGATTAAAAAGATTTTAATTAATTTTGCATCAGAATAACAGAATATCATTATGACCAAAGAGGAATTTCAGGCTTGTCAGGAACAGTACGCCGATAAGATAGAGCAAATGCGCAAGGTGGCTCACGAGCTTCATCAGAGCGTGAATCAGACCTATGGCGACAATCTGCCATACGGCTATCATCTGGATATGGTAGTGGAGGCTATCAACCAATATGGTCACTTGGTCTGTGTCAAAGAGGACGATGTGCTGCCCTTGTTCTTTGCTGGTTTTTTCCACGATAGTATTGAGGATGCCAGACTGACGTATAATGACGTGCTACATCAGGCCAGAGCTTTGTTGACGGAAGAACAAGCTCTGATGGCGACAGAGATTGTATATGCCCTGACTAATGATAAGGGTCGTACGCGAGCAGAAAGGGCAGGGGAGAAATACTATAAGGGCATCCGTGAGACACCCTATGCCCCATTTGTGAAACTCTGCGACCGATTGGCCAATGTCGCCTATTCTTGTTCGGATGAGCTTGGTGGTAACAATCGTATGCGAGAGGTCTATAAAGGCGAGATGGGGCACTTCCTGCAATCCATCAATCCACAAAGCAGCGACCAGCGTTTTCTGGTGCCCAAAGAGGTGATATTATCGCTGGCAGAGATTCTGATTGATGACCTGGAACGTGAAGAAATGCTGAACCAATGGGGTGGATAACAGCTCCGAAATGGAAAAATGTAAGTTGAAACGCAATTTTTCTTGCAAAATATTTGTTTGTTTCGCAGAAATGTGATAAATTTGCACCCGATAACGACAAAAACGAGAATTATGTCAAAGTTGAACGCTTATTTTTACGGCTATTACTTTTACTTTGCAAGCAATTGTGAAGCGGTAAGTCGTAAATAAGATTGAAAGAATCAAAAATGAAAGAATGAAATAAGGCTCCGCTTCACAACAAGGTGAAAGCGGAGTTTTTATTTAAGAGATAAAAAGTAAAAAGGTAAAAAAGTAAAAAGTAAAAAAGAAATATGAAGAGGATTGCCATACAAGGACTGACAGGATCGTTCCACGATATCGCGGCTCACCTGTATTTCGAAGGAGAACAGATACAGTTGATTTGCTGTTCAACTTTCGAACAGGTTTTTGACAGTATCAAGCAGGATCCAACTGCCATCGGTATGCTCGCCATCGAGAATACCATTGCAGGCTCCTTGCTCCACAATTATGAGTTGCTCCGTGACTCCGGAACCACGATTGTCGGAGAGCACAAGTTGCACATCTCCCATTGCATCTGCTGTCTGCCTGAAGACGACTGGGAGACTATTACTGAAGTCCACTCTCATCCTGTGGCACTGATGCAGTGCCGTCAGTTCCTGGCCAAGCACCCACAACTGAAGAATGTGGAGGCTGAGGACACTGCTGGTTCCGCGAAGATGATTGCCGAAGGTCAGAAGAGAGGGTGGGCTGCTATTTGCCACGCTGAGGCTGCCAAACTCTACGGTCTGAAGGTTCTTGAAGATCACATTGAGGACAACAAGCACAACTTCACCCGATTTCTTGTAGTATCGAATCCGAATAAGGCCGATATGCTGCGCCCTCTGATGGAGGCCAATAAGTCGAGCATCGTCTTCTCGCTGCCTCACGAGGAAGGTTCGCTCTCCCATGTGTTGGCCATTCTCTCATTCTATCACATCAACCTGACGAAGATCCAGTCGCTGCCGATTATCGGCCATGAGTGGGAGTATCTGTTCTATGTCGATGTGATGTACGATGATCTGACGCGATACCGCCAGTCGATTGATGCGATTATTCCACTGACGAAAGACTTGAAGATCTTAGGGGAATATAAAGACGGGAGACAGACGAATTAGTTTACAGTTTATAGTTTACGGTTTACAGTTATGACTACAAAAATACAACCAGCAGACAGACTTAGTTTAGTACAGGAGTACTATTTCAGTAGAAAACTGAAGGAAGTGGCCCAGCTTAATGCCGAGGGCAAGGATATTATCAGTCTCGCCATCGGCAGTCCTGACATGCCGCCTTCCGAGCAGACCATCAACAAACTTTGTGAGATAGCTCGTCAGCCTAATGCTCACGGCTATCAGCCCACGATGGGTACACCTGAATTACGCGAGGCGATGGCAGGCTTCTATAAGCGTTGGTATGATGTCGATCTGGATGGTAAGAGTGAAATCCTGCCACTCATTGGCTCGAAAGAGGGAATCCTGCATGTCACTCTCGCCTTCGTGAACCCAGGCGACGAAGTGCTGGTGCCCAATCCTGGTTATCCCACATACACTTCGCTCTCGAAGATTCTGGGGGCTAAGATTGTGAACTACAACCTGAGAGAGGACAACGGCTGGCAGCCTGATTTCGAGGAGCTTGAGCAGATGGATCTCTCACGTGTGAAGCTGATGTGGACCAACTATCCTAATATGCCTACGGGAGGCAGAGCCCGTCGTGAGACTTACGAGCGACTGGTGGAGTTTGCTAAGGAGCACAATATCGTCGTAGTAAACGATAACCCCTATTCGTTTATCCTCAGTGAGGAACATCTGAGTATTCTTCAGATTCCAGGTGCCAAGGACTGCTGCATCGAGTTCAATTCGATGTCGAAGAGCCACAATATGCCAGGTTGGCGTGTCGGACTTTGTGCTACCAACGCTGAGTTCATCAAGTGGATTCTGAAAGTGCAGTCGAACATTGAGAGTGGAACCTTCCGTGGCATCCAACTGGCTGCTGCTGAGGCATATAACAACAGCGAAGAGTGGCATCGTGAGTACAATATTAATACCTATGCACGTCGTCGTCAATGGGCTGAGCAGATTATGGATGTGCTGGGCTGTAGCTACGATAAGAATCAGGTGGGCATGTTCCTTTGGGGCAAGATTCCTGCAGACATCCAGAATGTCGAGGATCTGACAGAAAAGGTACTCCACGAGGCTCGTGTCTTTATCACCCCAGGTTTCATCTTCGGTTCAAATGGCGAGCGTTACATCCGCATCTCCCTCTGTGCAAAAGAAGAGAAAATTAAAGAAGCATTAGAAAGAATAAAAATAAATATTTAGACATATGGAACTAGAATTAGCACCACTGAATTTACCGAGTGACAATGAACGTCCCTTCGTGATTGCAGGCCCTTGCTCTGCTGAGACTGAGGAACAAGTGATGACCACAGCCCGTGAGTTGGCCATGAAAGGCTGCCACAACTTCCGTGCAGGTGTATGGAAACCTCGTACTAAGCCAGGTGGCTTTGAGGGTCATGGTGAGCCTGCCCTCGTATGGCTGAAACAGGTGAAGGATGATACCAAGATGCTCGTCTCTACCGAGGTGGCTACCCCAGAGCACGTAGAGCTGTGCCTGAAGTATGGTATTGATATCCTCTGGATTGGTGCCCGTACCTCGGCTAACCCCTTTGCCATGCAGGCTATTGCCGACTCCCTGAAAGGTGTCGATGTGCCTGTGTTCGTGAAGAATCCTGTCAACCCTGACCTGGAACTTTGGATTGGTGCCTTGGAGCGTCTGAATCAGGCTGGCATCAAGCGTCTGGGAGCTATCCATCGTGGTTTCTCCAGCTATGAGCAGAAGATCTACCGTAATGCCCCGATGTGGCAGATTCCCATCGAACTGCGTCGACGTATTCCAGAACTGCCCATTATCAGTGACCCATCTCATATCGGAGGTCGTCGTGAACTGATTGCTCCCCTTTGCCAGCAGGCTATGGACCTGGGTTTCGACGGACTGATCATCGAGAGTCATTGCGACCCGGATAAGGCTTGGAGCGATGCCAAGCAGCAGGTGACACCTGATGTGCTCGACTATATCCTCTCACTGCTCGTGATCCGTGATGAGAAGACCACTACTGAGGGCATCAGCCAGCTTCGTAAGCAGATCGACGAGCTCGACAACCAGTTGATGGATCTGCTCGCCAAGCGTATGAAGGTTTGTCGTGAGATTGGTCAGTACAAGAAAGAGCACAATATGACCGTCCTTCAGGCCAATCGTTACAACGAGATTCTGAACAAGCGTGGAGCTCAGGGTGCCCTCTGCGGTATGGATCCAGAGTTCGTCGCCCACGTCTTTGAGAATATCCACGAAGAGAGTGTTAGACAGCAAATTGAGATCATTAATAAGTAAAATTTACCCCAAAATAGAAGTAATGAAGATATTAGTAATGGGCGCAGGAAAGATGGGATCGTTCTTCATCGACCTGCTGAGTTTCGACCACGAGGTGGCTGTCTTCGAACGCGATCCTAAGCGCATGCGCTTTACCTATAATTGTCAGCGCTTCACCACCTACGAGGAGATCAAGGAGTTTAAGCCCGAGTTGCTCATCAATGCTGTCACGCTGAAATATACTATCCCTGTGTTCAAAGAGGTGATACCCTATCTGCCCAAAGAGTGCATCATCAGCGATATCGCCTCTGTGAAGACGGATTTGAAGGAGTTTTATGAGAGTACGGGCATGCGTTATGTATCGACTCACCCGATGTTTGGTCCTACGTTTGCCAATCTGCAGCAGCTTTCTGAGGAGAATGCCATCATCATCAGCGAGGGCGACTATATGGGGCGCATCTTCTTCAAGGATCTCTATCAGAAGCTGGGCCTGAACATCTATGAGTACACCTTCGAGGAGCACGATAAGACGGTGGCTTACTCATTGAGTATCCCCTTTGTGTCTACCTTCGTGTTCGCTGCTGTCATGAAGCATCAGGATGCACCTGGTACCACCTTCAAGCGCCACATGCGTATTGCCAAGGGTGTGCTCAACGAGGACGACTATCTGCTTCAGGAAATACTCTTCAACCCCTATACCCACGACCAGGTAGCCCAGATCCGAACAGAGCTGAAGGAACTGCTCGAGATCATCGACAACAAGGATGCCGAGGGCATGAAGGGTTATCTGACGAAGATCCGTAATAACGTTAAGCGCGACATTGAAATCAAGCAGTAAGCCATTGCTGGGCACAGGTTCCAGCGTCACATACCACCTCGTCGCTTTCGTGGTAGTAGCCATCTGGGGCAGCACCTTCGTCTCTACGAAGATGCTGCTTTTGGCTGGACTGTCTCCTGCACAGATTTTCACGCTCCGCTTTATCATTGCCTACGTGCTGTTGCTCGCTTATTCGCTCATCATGCAGAAGGGTAGGGGAAAGACGTTCCTGTTGTTTTCCAAATGCTGGCAAGACGAGGTGCTGATGTTCGCTCTGGGCGTCACGGGAGGTACGCTCTATTTCCTGACAGAGAACTCTGCGATGAACTACACCACGACCACTAACACCTCGCTTATCGTCAGTCTCTCGCCCCTCGTGGCTTCGTTCCTGATATCGCTCTTCTTCCGTTCGCTGCGACTGACACGTATCCAGGCGCTGGGTTCGCTGATGGCAGCATTGGGTGTGACCGTCGTGGTGCTCAACGGCCGTTTCGTGCTCCATCTTTCGCCCCTTGGCGACTCGCTGGCCTTTGGTGCGGCTCTCTGTTGGGGGTTCTACTCCATGCTGATGATTCCTGCCAATCTGAAGTACGATACCGCCTTTGTCACGCGTAAAGTGTTCATCTATGGTCTGCTCGCCATGATACCTTATTACCTATGGAAACCCGAAGAGGCAACGGTCTTTACAAGTTCAGCGCTCTTTTCGCTCGATCTCTCCGTCTATCTTAACCTGCTGTTCCTGGGTTGTGTCGCCTCGATGCTCTGTTTCTTAGCCTGGAATTGGGTACTGAAGAAACTGGGTGCCGTCGTCGCCACCAACTACGTCTATTTCAACCCCGTCACCACCATCCTCTTCGCTTGGGCCATTCTCTCCGAACAGATCACCATCTACTTCCTTCTCGGAACCGCCCTCATCCTCATCGGCATGTACCTCGCTGACAAGAAACGCAGAATCTGAGAAAATAAAGCAGGTTTTGTTTTGTAATGTCCTCAGTTATTCGTACTTTTGCAGCAAATTTGTAAAAGTGAAACAGATTAAGAACATCGCATTCGACCTAGGGGGTGTAGTGCTGGCACTCAGTCTCGAAGGAGGTATTAAGGGCTTCGAAAAGATCGGAGTCCGTGATGCCCGCCAGCGTTTAGACGCCTATCAGCAGAAAGGTGTATTTGCCGATCTAGAGTCAGGACGTATCTCGAAAGAGGAGTTCCGTGAGGAGATGTGTCGCCTGACGGGAAAGGAAATCACGCTGCAGGACTGCTTTGAGGCTTGGCATGGGTATGTAGACTATGTGCCCCAGCAGAATCTTGAAACGATTCTCCGTCTGCGGGAAAAAGGCTATCAGGTGTGTCTGCTTTCAAATACGAACCCCTTTATGACCATGTGGACGGATAGTCCTGCGTTTGATAGCCAAGGTCGCCCCATGAGCTATTTCTTCGACAAACTCTATCTCAGCTATGAGTGTGGCGTGATGAAGCCAGCCCCTGAGATATTCCAGATGATGCTCGAAGGCCAGCATGCCTTGCCAGAGGAGACCCTTTTCATCGACGATAGCGAGACCAATGTCAAAGTAGCCCAGTCGTTGGGCATCCAGACGCTCTGTCCCCACAACAATGAAGACTGGACCGTCTTCCCTGAGATCCAAAAGCTTCTGAACGATTAACACGTGATAGGAAAAGGGCTTTTTTTCAGACGTGTTCTGCTGTTCCTGTTTGTAGGGATAGCAACTGCCGCAAGGGCTGATGATGCCATCAGTCTGCAACAGGTGTATGACACAGGTCTGACAGTCATCGAGATTGAGACTGTCGATGGAGAAATGCCGACTTACGAGAACGTCTCACCACCTGCAGGGGCTATGGGATATGGTATCAAGAATGCCACGAAGGTGCCTGCCAGACTGAGGATGACTAAAGGCAAGGAACAGCTCTTCGACAGCGGCGACTATCTGAAAGATGAGAGCGGTATCACCCTGAAAATCAGGGGAAATACTACGGCATGGGCTAAGAAGAAGCCCTACAAAATCAAACTGCAGAAGAAGGCAGACCTGCTGCTGCGAGGCGACGACGAGAAATACGGTGACAAGGACTGGCTGCTGATTCTCGACGAGAGTCTCAGCGCGAAGACAGGTTTCAAGTTGAACGAACTGGCGGGCATGCAGTGGACACCTTCCTACCAGTATGTCAATCTGATTCTGAATGGCGAATACAAGGGGCTGTATATGCTCTGCGAATCCGTCGAAAGAAACAAGTCGTGCCGTCTGAATGTAGATAAGTCGGGCTATATCTTCGAATACGATGCCTATTGGTGGAACGAGGATGTCTACGTGGAAAGTACGCGTGAGTCGATCTCTATGCACTATACCTTCAAATACCCTGATGCCAAGGAGATTAGCGAGGAACAGCAGGATTACTTCACGGCGATGATTCATCAGGCTGAGGACGCGATGAGGGATGGCACCTATGCCGATTATATCGACGTGAACTCGTTCGTGACCTGGATAATGCTGCACGACATCTTAGGGAGTAAGGATGCGGCTGGTGCCAACTACTATTTGGCGAAGTACGACCAGACGGCGCAGTCGAAAATCGCTTTTGCCCTGCTTTGGGATTTTGACATGATCTTCCTCGATGAAGAAGAGTGGAGTATGGCTCATAGAGGAGGCTGGTATTTCTATAATTATCTGTTTGAAGATGAGGCATTTATCAAGTCCTATGTCGCCAAATGGAAGGAATTGTCACCCACCATTTTCGATCATCTTTTCAGTTATCTGGAGGCTTATGCTGCATCAGCAGAAGCACCAGCCTTTGATGCATCAGTAGAATTGGATAATCAGTTGTGGAATCAGGATCGCAGGACAGTCAGCGAGCGTACACAGGGCATCATCTCGTGGCTCACTCGCCGAAAGGCGTGGATGGATCGTGCCGTCGAGACCATGTCGGAGTCAGTCAGTGGTATACAGACGCTAACTGTCGGTCCTCATGCTGACAGCATCATCTACAATCTGCAAGGCCAGAGGGTAGTCAGACCCCAAAAGGGCATTTATCTCATCAACGGGAAGAAGTTTGTAGCTAAATAGTGCGTTTTCTTTAGTGATAGCTGTATTTCATAATCATCGAGATATAGCCCTTAGGCCATTTTTCTTTGTCAAGGAACAGTTTGGCATTGCCATGAGACAGCAAGAACACGCCAGGCTTGATTTCCTTGCATTCATAGTACATGTTGTTCTGCCCCTCAATATAGCTGATGCGTGAAATCTGCCAACAGCCGTCTGCAATGTGAACCTTCATTTTGTCGAGCTCCACGATGTAGTAAGTCCGCTTGCCGTCAGTATAGCTGCCGCTATATCTCAAGCCCGTGTCCTCCCCCCTCTTGCGCTTCTTCTGCAGTTCCTTCACCTTCTCGCGCACCTTCTTATAGAATTTGTCATATACGTTAGTGCTCATCATGCCGTCGTGTTTCAGAAACGAGTCGATCTGCTTCTGCGTAAGCTCCTGCTTCATCTCCACCATCCTGACATTCGAGGTCGTTATCTTTCCCTTGTTGAAGAGCACATCCTCAGCCATCGTAATGCCGAAATGCTTATGCTCCCTGAGGGCAGAAACGATGGGGCCATAACCAGCCAGACGGGCTGCGAAAGTGATGGTACGACGGTGAGGAAACTTCTTCAGGTCCATGTCCTTCTCCAGCTGGCACGTCACAGAATATCTCAGCGTCTGTATTCGCTCCTTCAGCGGTTTGGCATTAGCCAGCACCTGCTTCAACAGGTATTCCTCGAAGGTCATGCCATCAGCCAGCACCACCACCTCCGTCAGATTAATCGAGCGTGCGATATCATCCTCGTCCTGAGCATACCCATTCAGGCCGCAGAACAAAGCGAGCAGGATGATACAGTATTTCATGTGTTGGAACCATTCAAACATCGCAGCAAAGATAAAGAAACTTAAGCTTTTGTTGACAACTCTTCAATGAAAAAGCGGATGGCTTCCTTTTGTTTCAGAAGCTAAAGATTCCATCCTTTAATATGCGTTTTCTTAAACGAGGATTCAGATTCTGGTGGTTACGAATAATATCAACAGGAGTGCCCGTTTCTTTCTCTAAGAACTCTTTGGCATCCATCAATAAGAATGGATTAGCAGTTTCAGTATCTACAAACAAATCAATATCACTACCTTCCTTCTGTTCACCTCTTGCCGTTGAACCAAAAAGGGACAAAGACGTTATGCCATACTTATCTTTAAGTATGTTCATACACTTCCTGAGGAGTTTGATACATTCGTCTTTTGTCATATCATTCATCTTTACTCGCTGCAAAGATAAACATAATTTGCCAATGCGCCAAATAATTGGGGAGATTTTTAATGAAGGCATGTTGTTGTCCCTCAATTTCGAATCATGAGGGCACATCAGATCAAGGGGACAGATTCTCTTTTATTTGGAGATTAAAACAGAATCTGTCCCCCTGATTCCCGAAATCATCTACATCGTGTTGTGATTTGCTAAAAAATTAGTATCTTTGCACCTGCATAGACAACTCCTGGGGAACAAATTCAAGCTGGCTAATAGTTGTGATTTGCTAAAAAATTAGTATCTTTGCACCTGCATAGACAACAGGATGATCCACTGGGAGAGTACTTTGAGGGTTGTGATTTGCTAAAAAATTAGTATCTTTGCACCTGCATAGACAACTTCAACTTCCAATCATTCCACTTAGACCAAGTTGTGATTTGCTAAAAAATTAGTATCTTTGCACCTGCATAGACAACGTTATGCGAAAAATCGCTGCATCCACCGTGTTGTGATTTGCTAAAAAATTAGTATCTTTGCACCTGCATAGACAACCATCGACATGCTGAAGATGGACACGGATTGGTTGTGATTTGCTAAAAAATTAGTATCTTTGCACCTGCATAGACAGCGTGCCATGCAGCAGCATGTAGGGCTTGATGTTGTGATTTGCTAAAAAATTAGTATCTTTGCACCTGCATAGACAGCTTTTATACTGGTGTCAGTACGCGAAATTAAGTTGTGATTTGCTAAAAAATTAGTATCTTTGCACCTGCATAGACAGCTCAATTTCAATAAATAACTGAGAATCAGTTTATTGCAGAGATAATTAGAAAATGAAAAATGGTGCAAAGTAAAAGGAGGTTTCCATGAAAGAATGGATTCCTCCTTTTCTAAAACAACTCGAGTTGTTGACCTGGTGCATTGGGTATTTGTGGCTTGGATCCAAAGAAAAGTTCAATATTTCCAAATTGTTTATCAGTTATACACATAATACCCACTTTGCCAAATTCGGGCAAAATAGCTTTTACTCGTTTCCGATGAACTTCGGCATTTTCCATACTGGCACAATGACGCACATAAATTGAAAACTGAAACATGGTAAAACCATCTTGGATGAGACGCTTGCGGAACTTAGTGTATTCCTTGATATCTTTCTTTGTCTCTGTGGGTAGGTCGAACAATACTAAGAGCCACATAACCCTATACTCACTAAAACGTTCTCCAATCATATCTCGGGATAAGCAATTTTCCTTAATTCTCCGTTATAGCATTTATAAAGAGAGGCTGTGGTTTGTGATGCTGCAACCATCAGTGGACTTCGTTTATCACCTATGACTACATCAAGAGTTGGTATCGATAGCAACTCTGCCTTGATGTCTTTTGATAACTCAACATCTACACCATATTGTTCTGTAATATCATAGACCAAATGGTCTACATAAGGACGATAGGGCTCCATGATATCATCAGCCAAACAATAAGCGTTATAACGATTGTGATGATGTATGCCGAATGTGGGGAGTAGTCTGCTGGCGACCAGTGATCTTGCAACAACAGCACGAAGAATAGCATAACCATAGTTCAGAAGGTTGTTGGGCGCAGTGCCTTCCCTGTCTCTAATGAATCCAGGTATATGGCCAAAAAGACTCTTCCAATAATAAACAGCAGCACGTGCCTCTAAATTATCTGGATCTCCACTGCGAACGTCGTTAGCCCAAGCAAGCATACATTTTGTTTCAGCATTAACACATTTGCCGAGAATGGCAGCTTGGTTGCGAATTTTGTATTGTATCGTTTGTTGCCATAGTTGTTTTCGTAATGGTTGTGATGCATTTAGCTGATCACGAAACCTTTCATTCTGGGTTGTGTTGCCAACTAATGGCAGCATTAAACCTACTGGCATAGACTTGGAATCACAGGTGAGAGAGATAGGCAGGATTGCTGAAACATAGGGTCTTTTTGATCATTTGATTTTTATTTCGCCAATTCGACTAACTATGAGTGGAACACAAAGGTCTTTGACCATTTCACCTGTGATTGCTTTTTGATTCTTTGATTGAGGACTTCCTTTACCTAATTCATCTTGGATAGTATCGCCTTGACAGAATAGTTCTGCCTGATCTTTCTTTAGATGATAAATAACGTTGGCTATTTTTGACGGAACAAAGTTCGCGGTAGTCCCACTGCTATCTACAAATCTATAGACTCTATTCGCGTCAATATTCTCTTTATTAATATGCCCATCAGAAAGCTCGTCTGGTGTTGGAAGATATACCATGTCATTAGGAGAAATACTGAAGAGTAATGTGTTGCCCTCTTCATCAGTTTCATTGACAGGATGTAGTCTCATCTTCATTCTTGCTAAAACCTCTTCCAACGGAATAGTTTTGAACTTTCTGTTCCCATCTGAAGTCTGATATACAGCAAAGAATAGATTTGTTCCTGCATCAGCAACAACAAACTTCTTACTGTTATTCCCTGTTTGACCAACTTGGAATTTATTACCCTTAGGTTGGAATAACCGTACTTTGAATATTGGTTTATGCTGTTTTCCGTTATTATATGTAGCAATATTCTCATTCATTTTCTCCAGTCCATCAGCAGAGAAAGCATATTCTATCTGTTCTAGATTTGCATTGAGGTAGTTGGTGAGGATACGTTGTATACCTGTGTCTGTAATTTGCTCGATGGTCTTTTCAATATCCTGTTTCTTTGTCTTTCCACTGAATACACTAACAAGGTCATTGCAGAAACGAGTGGCTACCATCATTTCTTTCTCATCGGTATAGTAGAAAACCTTTACTTTGTTGAAGTCATATCCCTTCCATTCGTAGGCATAGTCTTTAAAATATACCAATAGTTGTTTCTCGTTATAATGCTTGCAGACAAGTTCCTTTATCTTCTTTTTGAGGCGCTTATCCACAATCCGATTAACGTTCTTGAGAGCATCTTTCAACTTAACGGTAGTGATGCGCTGTAGGTTAACATGACCAAACACGGTGTCTTTATGCAAAGACTTACGAATGGCAAAATGGTCTGGACTATGTTGAGCCTGTTGCTTCTTCTCGTCATCCATATATTTTGTATAAAGATTGGTGGCCTGGGTTAGCACGCGAAGATTCTGCTTGAAACTAACAACAATCTCCTGTAGTGAATTGAATGTATCGGACTTAAATGCATTCCAAGGCATCAGAAACTCTTTGTAAACTGTTCGTTTCTTACCATTGATTACAACCTCTTCGCAATGACGGAGCTTGTGCGAAAGCGCATGTTTGTTTGCTTGGTTTTCTGGGAGGGCAGACTCGTTGTTTAGCAGGTTTACGTGGTCCCTCGTAGTGCAAGCAATTACAATAGCATCAAGGGCATGGTGACGATGGTCTATGCGTTTGATACTGAAACCCTTTTGAAGTTCCAAAGGCATAGCGGGTATCTCCTGATGATGAGAATTCAGAGCAGTAAAGCAATCTCTGCCTGTAATCTTGTTCAGTCGTTGGAAACGTGGCAGCACTATGGCATTCCATACTTCAGCTAATCCCCAATCGCGTTTCAGACGAGTAGTGACAGAACCATTACAGGTAATGACATTCTTAGAAATAGCCTCGCGTTCAAGGTTACCATCCTCATCAGTGGTTCTGACGATATTAGACAGCAGTCCCTTCACCACCTTACTGATATAGCGGCTATCGTTAAGCTGTCGCTGAATGAATTCAGCAGGAATGTCATCCATCAGAAGTTTTCTTCTCTTATTTTGGGCAAAAATGTTTTTAACTAATTGTTCATATTGATCGACCTCCAACACTCTGACCATTCTTCCAGATGCAATTTGGACAGTCTGGCCGTGATGCCGTTTGATGAACTCATAGCCCAATTGATTGTCTTTAAGCTTGTTGACTTCCGATTCGCAAATGACTTTGTTTGAGAAAGAGTCATCAAAGTATCTTGATTGTGGGATAATGTGCTCTATCTCATAATCAGAGGTAAAGAGCCTTGAAAGTGGTATTGGCTGTCCTGTGTAGGGAGAACAGTACTTCTGGTCGAGCCAACATTTGTATCGAAGCACTTGAGTGCGTGATGGTTGTTTAGTCGGGTTCGAAAGATTGTTGATGATATTTTGAATTTCTTCATCAGGCTCGTTGTGAGCAAGAACGTCTTCTTCATAGATACGAAGCAGGTCTTGCTGGCTAGGAGAGTGGGGGCGTACATTGTCTATCTTGTACTCTTCAGCCAAGAATTCAGCAAGAAGCGTTTTTATTCTGATGTTGGTGTTTTCGTTTTGGAGCACACGCTGAGTAATCTGGGCTCTTTTGTCACTCGGATTTTTCAGATCACGTCCCATCTCAATATGAATCTCGTCCATGTTACCATAGCGTTTCCATATATCCCTCACAACGCGTAGGGTTTCCAAGATAACACTCTCTACAATAGGATTACGAAGTGAATGCTGCTTGAAATTGTTGAGATAGATGTTGATATCATCAGGAGTTTTCCACTTCACAATATCATTCGCCTCACTATGTTTTCCATAAACAACATAGCAAGCCAGCCATTCTGGCAGTCTTTGATAGGAATGGATGTCGATCATTGTTGACATGAGCTGTTTCACTCTCTCTGAGAAATCGTCCATGCAATTTCCTGTCTGGTATTCCTTGATGCGTTTCAAGGTTGCAGGATGTATATTACGTTCATCCCAGAACTCCCCACATCTCATTAAAGGTAATAGCTTCTTGATGGCTTTTTCAGAATAGCCACCATAGCCTTCATCGGGCAACTTTATGGTTTTAATCTTTTCTATCGATTCTACAGAAATTCCAGTCTCTATTAGTTTTTTGAATATCCCTTTTGGATTGTCAGATGGTGATAGTGATTTGTCAATTTCAGCTTTTGATGTGGTAGAATAAAGCAGGTGCCAAATGGCCTGTTCCATATCTCTGCTCAATTCCTCACTATCTTTCATCCTATTTAATATAGCGTGGCGAGTGGCGTTCATGGGATAGTGCTTGTCTGCTACATAATTCCATCTGAACTTACTCTGTTCCTTTCTCTTTATGCCAAGATAAGTCAATAAGTCACCTTGGGTGATGTGTCCTTTGTCATTTAGCCAAGCAAATAAATGGCTCCAGCTTTTATTGTCAGGCAAAAGCTCGTTGGTTATATCTACATCTGCATGGATATGACCATTGATTTCTTTGGTATTTGCAATGATCCGTAAGTCGGACAGGAATTTCCATACCCGGTATTCTTGGAAATATGGATTCGATTTGGCAATACACTTCAGAGGATAAGTACAAATTTCGCCAGTTTCCTTATCAATTCCTTGATGGCTTTCATAAGGACAATCGTCAATAAGCGACTTCTTGCTTTTTAAGGGTCGCTGATAGAACAGTGTATCTTCTAGTATTAAATAGGTGAAGTCATTCTTGGCAATATTATTGCGATGGGTCTCATTATTACGATAGAGCTCTTTGATACAATGCTCATATAGACTGCGGTCTTTCAGTTCAGCATGGAATTCGCTTTGTTTCTGAAGAATCTTCTCTAACTCGTCCTTATAGAAATCACGCTCAATAGTTTTAACAAGTCCACCCCTAATTTTTTCTGACGGATTAGCCAATAGGGCGGCATAGATATACTGGCCAACAGTCTGATGAGACGCTTTAAGGTCTTGCTCTGTCTTAATCTTCAATAAAGCCCAGTCATTATCATTTGGTGACTTTACGCTATAGTCAATGCTGCCATCTTTCTTTAGTTTCGGATTGCCTTCTTCATCGAGTTTGGTGGTTACAATGATATTTCGTTTCTTTCCAACCCAATTCAAAGGATACTTACTTTTCCTTCTATAAATGATATCACTGTTCTCAAAACGGATATTGTACCAAATGTCTTTGCCTTTTGCTCCTTCATCTGGAGTAACACTACTCACGGTCAGGCACATATACTCCTCTTTCTTATCGTCAGAGGTTTCTAGAATTTCATCTCGTTGTTGATTGTAGCCTCGCTTTTGATTGAAATTAAGGATAATCCAAGCAAGTTCTTCTTTGCTGATGGGTTGAGTGAGGGCTTTCTGGCGAAGATAGTATAAAGTCCAGTCATATGGTATCTTTTTTTTATCAGAAATAATTACTGGGTGATATTTCTTGAAATCTTCAAGCATTTCATGGAATGAAGATTGGAAAACAAACTCAAATTTCTTGTTATCATTCATTATCCATGCAATTTTTGGCTCTTCACCATCTACGAATGTTCCATAATGCTTGCGATCATTATCCAAATCCCAACCTATTCTTTCTTCATAATGCTTAGGGAGGAACCCCAATAAGTGTAATAGTCTATGAAGTCTTTCTCTGCGAAGAAGGAAACGCTCTCTCATTCTTCTTGCGGTACGTTTCGATGTACGTTCAGCTGTCTGAGATTTTGTATTTCCACTTGCAAAATCTCCAAGTGTAGCAACGTCCATAGGGATAATTCTGCTACCAGATTTTATGATGCTCCCTTTATTATCATCTCTCTCAACGATTGCCCATCCAATACTGTTTGTACCTAAGTCAAGACCAAGAATCTTCTTCATATTTTTAGCGTTTTTAATTATTTCTGCCACAAAAATACAAATTTCTTTTTAATCATTTGGTATATTCATGGAAAAACTTTATCTTTGCAGCACTAATTTTTAGCAAATCACAATAAGGATTATTCCGTTGTGAAAACATTAGGTCCTGATCCATCGTCCTTCAACGGTGGATTTTTTTGGGGCTCAGCCCGAATAGTTGGT
The DNA here is from genome assembly GCA_900318395.1 of uncultured Prevotella sp. Lineage (GTDB taxonomy): Bacteria > Bacteroidota > Bacteroidia > Bacteroidales > Bacteroidaceae > Prevotella. Next base: position 50,096 of record ONKL01000001.1, on the reverse strand, counting down.
TGCGAGAATAGACAGGGTTTGCCTCGCATGCATTCGCGCATATATAGTAGGAATAGCCAGAAAAGATGTGACCCTTCCGACCCTCGTGTCCTTTCATTGGGGTATGCGAGGGTCGGAAGGGTCACATCATTCTGAAGTATGATAATTAAATAAGGCACACGCATAGGAGCAACTAAAAAAAACGACCCACCGATTTAAGCACTGTTAGGAGGCTTGGCGGGTTCTAGTGGTGCAAAGTTACGATATTATTCCTATCTTCCAAAAACTTTAGTGCTTTTTTTGAGGAAATCGTTCACTTTTTTCTCGTTATTTGACAATTTCTTATTAAGAATCATCGAAAGACTATTCATCTGAGAGGTGCTAGGTATTTCTTTCGCTTTATGACGAATTAATGTGTGATTCGTTACTAAATGGGCTGCGATTCGTTACTAATTGGGTGGCGATTCGTTACAAAATGGGTTGCGATTCGTGGCTATTTGGGGGCAGGGCAGACGCTCAAAAGTTATTTTTCTAACTTTTTGGCTGGAATCTTAAAAACTAATGACATATGACATAAAGGTTGTTGTATTCGGCTTGTTATCAGATGATTGCGAAATTTAGAAGTGACATAGAAGTGACATGGAAACGACATAAAAACGACATAGAAACGACATACTGATGACATACTAATGACATAAAGAGGGGCAAAAGGGGCCCTTATTCTGCAATAAGGGGGTCTTATTCTGCAATAAGGGTCCCTTATTGGACGATAAGTGCTGCTTATTCGCTATCCTTAGGCTCGTTATTCATTCCCAGCGTGGGAATACTTTATTCCCAACGTGGGAATGTTTTGTTCCCAACGTGGGAATTCTCCGCCAGATACCTCCCTGATGGGCGCTTATTTGGCCCATCGCAAAACAAATACAAGTTATTTATGTCATTAGTATGTCGTTTCTATGTCGTTTTTATGTCATTTGTCAAACTTGTTTCTTGAAACTAATTTATTGATAATCAACGATTTTGGATAAACATTATGTCATATGTCATTAGTTTTTGAATTTTTTCGGCAAATTATTTGCAAAAGCGCGAAAAATTTAGTATCTTTGCAGTCTCAAAAATCAACAATTGAATAGCAATGAAAGTAACAATCATCAAGAAGAAAGGGAAAAATGAGACGATCACTCGTCATCCTGTAGAAGATATCGCGCTGTTTATCCAGAAGGGCTGGCGGCAGCATACCGTTACCGAACTGAGAGAGATGTATAATCTGATCTTGAAGGAACGTCAGCCCGACGGGCAGATTCTGACCAACTGGGCAGGTGGTATCAAACTGGAGCGACTCTGCTTTGCGCAGGAGTTTGATAAGTTCAAGGGTGAGCACAGGGTGCTGGGGTATAACGGTCTGATAGTCATCGAGGTAAACAATCTGCCGACTTACGAGAAAGCCGTTGAGGTGAGGGATCAGGCGAAGATGATGCCTGAGACGCTGATGTGCTTTCTGGGGGCATCGGGCAAGAGCGTGAAGATTGTATGCCGAGGGGAGCTATTCCCCAACCAGACAACAGAAAAGAATCTCCTACCTCAAAAGGAGGCGGACATCCAGCAGTTTCACCAGAATCTCTATCAGACAGCCCGCAGGGCGTATATGAATCAGTTTGGTTTCGACATCGAGTATCTGGAGCCTCGTCTCGACAGAACCGTCTATGTGAGTGCCGACCCAGAGATGAGCTTCAATCCTGATGCCCGTCCGTTCTATGCCGATACGCTAAAACACGATGTGCCTCAGCCTGTCAGCATCTCTCGAGAGAGTGACCGACTGATGCCTGGACGCACCGTTAAGCGTACTTACCGGCTGGAGTGGCTCTTCATCATCGATACCACCTTGGGCCATTATTTCGAGCTGCCCGACGATGACCGTCTGGAGACGCTGCTGATGGAGATTGCCACACGTTGTCTGAATCAGGGCATACCCTTGGCCTTCGCACAGGGGATGACGCTGGAGCATCCTGCCTTGAACACAGACAAACTGCTGCTAAAGAAGACTTTCGAGGCCGTCTATGCCGTCACCCTGCAGGAGGACTACATGAAGAAGCACAAGATCAAGCCCCTGCAGAGCATCCCTAACGACACGCTGCAGATGATGAAGACGGAAATCTTCCTCAACGAGAACTTCGAGTTGCGCAAGAACCTGATGACTGGCGTGGCTGAGTATCGTGAGAAATACTCTGATGATCAGACGTTTAAGCCGCTTACGGAGGAGGTTCGCAACGATATGACGATGAGGGCTACGGAGCTGGGACTGAAGTCGTGGGACAGAGATGTGAACCGCTTTATCGACTCTACCCGTATCGAACAGTACGACCCCGTGAACGTCTGGCTCGACAAGCTGCCGAAGTGGAACGGGCACGACTATATCTCGGAGCTCGCAGCCCGAGTGCCCACCTCGCAGCCCCACTGGCCCAAGTACTTGAAGATGTGGCTCATCGGCATGGTGGCTCAGTGGCGTGAGAGCGATAAACAGTTGACTGGCAATGCGTTGACTCCATTGCTGATTGGCCGTCAGGGTTGTGGAAAGACGCGTTTCTGCAAGATTATCCTGCCTCCAGAACTGCGCGACTACTACAACGACAAGATCAACTTCAAGAACGAGTTCGACCTGAACATTGCGCTGACGATGTTTGCGATGATCAACATCGATGAGTTCGACAAGACCACCGCCTCGCAGCAGATCGTGCTGAAATACCTGCTGTCGTCAGCCGAAGTGAAGTTCCGTCCGCCTTACGGCAAGACCATCAGGCAGTTCCGCCGCTATACCTCTTTTATAGGTACTACGAATCAGCAGAAACCGCTGGTGGATCCTACGGGCTCTCGCCGATTTGTCTGTGTGGGCGTGAATGGCAACATCAACTTCGAGGACAATCTCGAACATCGTCAGCTCTTCGCTCAGGCCCTCCACCTCTTTAATACGGGTGAGCGCTTCTGGCTTGATAATGAGGAGATTGCGACGCTGATCAAGGAGAATGAGCCTTATCAGAAACTGAACGATCTGGTGGAGATGATTGGCGAGACCTTCAGCAAGCCGAAGGCTGGCGAAGGCAGATGGTGGGGGCTGACGGAGATTCACGAGCTGCTGAAGAACCGCTATGCCAACTACGACCCCAAGACCTCCTTCACCAAACTGGGCAGGGCCTTGAGCGACCAGAAGTTCGACTTCGAGACTGATCGCAAGACCTCTGGTCATATCTATCGGCTCGCGGAAAGGTAGGGATTTCCAATTAATTTGGAAATAAAACGTTATTCGTTTTGTTATGTCCTCGGCTTTTTGTACTTTTGCAGTTGAAAATGGATTAATCTAATAAGTTGTGGAAGAAAAGAATTTAGAGAAATATACGTTGGCTGTGTGCGAGATAGCACGACAGGCAGGTGCTTATATCAGGGAGGAACGGCGTAAGTTCTCCCTCGATAGTGTGGAACGTAAGCATGCCCACGACTATGTTTCGTATGTGGATAAAGGGTCGGAGCGGCTGATTGTCAGCGCCTTACGCGAGCTATTGCCTGAGGCAGGCTTCATCACGGAAGAAGGAACGGCAAGAGAAGTGAAAAGTGATGAAGTGAAAAGTGAAAGGTTGCTTTGGGTGGTTGATCCGCTTGATGGGACGACGAACTTCATCCATCAGTATGCACCTTACGCTGTCAGTATCGCACTCTTGCAAGGGAAGTTGGTGCTCATCGGGGTGGTCTATGAGATCTGCGCTGATGAGTGTTTCTATGCCTGGCAGGGCGGGGGAGCATGGCTTTGTGGAATGAGGAATGTGGAATGTGGAATGAGGAATGTGGAATGTGGAACGAGGAGTGAGGAGTGTGGAGTGAGGAGTGAAAGGCTTCACGTCAGTTCGCAGAAGATGCAGGATGCGCTGCTTTGTCTGCAGTTTCCTTATAACAGCGATGCCTATAAGCCTGTGATGAAGAGATTGATAGATCGGCTTTATGGCCATGTGGGCAGTATTCGGGCTTGCGGTTCTGCAGCGATGGCACTTTGTCAGGTGGCAGCAGGCAGGCTCGACGGCTATGCGGAGCAGTATATCGGCCAGTGGGATTATATGGCAGGCAGTCTGATCGTGATGGAGGCTGGAGGGACAGTCACCGACTACTCAGGCTCTCCGGACTTCACCCAAGGTAACAGCGTCGTGGCAACGAACGGTGTGATTCAACAAGACTTTTTATCAGTCATCAAGGCAGAATGAAAAGACTCCTGATGGTTTTGCTGCTGTGTCTGACAGTGCTGAATGCCAGTGCTCAGAAGACTGCATCCGACGAGGTGAAACGGTTGCAGGCCAGGATGTATAAACTCTATAGCGGCTATGACTACGATGAGTTCATCAGCGTCACCGACAGTCTGAAAAGGGCTGCAGAGGAGGCTGGCGACGATCGTATGTTTTACCGTGCGTGGGCTAACCAAGTGCTCTTCTCCAGTAATCGTCAGCGTCGCAGCAGAGCCATGCAGATTGCCAAGGAGATGCAAGAGCATGCCATCAAGCAGGGCAACAAGTGGGGCATCTATAACGGGCTCCATGTGTCGGCATACGCCCATGAGCAAATGCAGAATCATGAGGAGGCCATCAAGGGATTCAAGAAGGCTGTCAACTATCTGCATGAATACCTGCCCAATGAGAGTGCGGCTTCCAGTCTGATAGAACTGGCGAAGATCTCATATTTGCGAAAGCACATGGAGAGTGCCATCCAATACGCTGAGCAGGCCATCCGTGAGCCTCATTTGAATGAATTACACCGCTTGAATGCCTACTCCCTGATGTGTATGTCGGCTGCCGACAGTGCCGCATACCATCCCAAGAACAGTGACTTCAGGACAGACTTCAACCGTTTTTATGCAGAGCGTGAGAAGGTCAAAAAAGCCTATGGACGGGATGATATCTATGGCCAGAGGGTGGATATCTTCAGATGTATCCTTGACCGCCATTTCGACGAGGCCCTGCGAATAGCCTCCACCATCCGTGCGCCGATGACGCGCTACAATCTCGAGCGTGAAATCTATCGTGAGCAGAAGAACTACGAGATGGCCTTAAAGTCGTTGACTAATTATATAATATGGAAAGACTCCGTCAACGAGGTGCGCAATTCGCATCTGCTCCTGGAGATGATCACCTCGATGGATGTAGGGCGCCTGGAGAACGAACAGAAGGAACTGAAACTGCGTAACCAATCGTTGCAGTTGGAGAATATGGCTGGTGAACTGGAGCAGAAGCGGCTGGAGGAAGAGACGCTGCAGCTGAACCTGAAAAACAAGGAGGTGGAGTTGCAGAATGCTGCTGTCAGGCAGCAGAACGATAGTCTCGACAAGCACAACAAGAACCTGCAGATCAGCGAATACGAGTCGAAGATGGCAGCGCAGGAACAGGCCGCACGAGCTCGCAGGATCTTCACCACATCGGCCATCTCCATCGCTGCACTCATCATCCTGGCCCTCGCTTACATCCTCTGGCGAAGGAGTCTGAATGCGCGCCGATTGAGACTCATGAACGACCAGCTGCAGGAGGCGAACACGAACCTGAAGACGGCCTACGACCAGTTGGAGGAGACGACGACGGCCAAGGAGCGTATAGAGAGTGAACTGCGCATCGCACGAGAAATACAGATGGGCATGGTGCCAAGGCTTTTCCCCCAGCACGACCATATCGACATCTACGGCATCCTGAAGCCTGCCAAGGAGGTAGGAGGCGATCTCTACGACTTCTTCATTCAGGACAACAAACTCTATTTCTGTATTGGTGATGTCAGTGGTAAGGGTATACCAGCCTCACTCTTTATGTCGGTGATTGTCAATCTGTTCCGTATGGTGGCCAAGGATGGATATCCGCCAGATTATATTGCGACGCAGCTTAACGAGACCGTGTCGGAGAATAATGAGAACGGCATGTTCTGTACCATGTTCATCGGAGAAATCGATATGCAGAGTGGCAGGCTCTTGTACTGTAATGCTGGTCACAATCCACCTGTGATGATGGAGAGCAGCCAGCAGGGCGACGCTCCCTCAAACCCCGTATTCGTGGACATGGAGGCGAATGCTCCTATCGGCCTGTGGCCGGGACTGGAGTTCGTGGGCGAGGAAATCGAGAATGTCAAGGGCAGACCTCTGTTATTATATACTGACGGATTGTCGGAGGCAGAGGATGGTGAGCAGTTGCAGTTTGGGGATGACCAGATCCTCGACATCATAGCCAGCCATCCCTTTGAGGGAGCCAGGCAGATGGTGGACCGTCTGTCGGAGAGCGTGAAACAGCATGTGGGCGATGCCCCTCAGAGCGACGACCTCACGATGCTCTGCATCATGTGCAGTTAGGACAGAGTGTTTTAAGAAATAAGTATAACCTTCGCGGATAAAAAAAGAAATTATGGCAGCAGGAAAGTGGATTGGAGGATTTATCGGATGGATGGCTGGAGGACCGTTGGGAGCTCTGGCTGGCTATTTGGTGGGGTCAATGTTTGATACGATGCTCGACGGTGTGAATACACCTGATAACTCAGGTACATGGGGCTCAGGCTCACAACGTTCTTATCAGGATTACAATCAGGCATATCAGCAGGCCTACCGCCAGCGGCAGCAGCAGGGACAGCGCAATAGTTTCCTGTTCTCGCTGCTCGTGCTCTCCTCTTATATTATTAAGGCCGACGGCAAGGCGATGCACTCAGAGATGGAGCTGGTGCGGCAGATGTTGCGCCAGAACTTTGGCTCTGGTGCCGTGCAGCAGGGTAACGAGATTCTGAACAGACTCTTCGACGAGCAGAAACGTGAGGGGTGGACGCAGTTCAAGTCGACAGTTCGCGAGTGTTGTGGACAGATCAATCAGCAGATGGACTATTCGCAGCGCTTACAGCTATTGAACTATCTCGTGATGGTGGCCAAGGCTGATGGCAATGTGCCCCAGAGTGAGATTACGGCCCTGAAGGAGTGTGCCCAGTGGATGGGACTCCGTGCGAGTGAGGTCGACTCGATGCTCCACCTCGAAGGCAATACCCTCGAAGATGCCTATAAGGTGCTGGGCGTCAGTCCGGATGCTTCTGACGACGAGGTGAAGAAAGCCTATCGCAAGCTCGCCCTGGAGCACCATCCTGATAAGGTGGCTGCACTGGGTGAGGATGTGCGCAGGGCCGCTGAGAAGAAGTTCCAGGAGATCAACGCAGCGAAGGATCGTATATGGAAAGCCCGTGGACTTTAATCAAAGGTATTAAAGTCCACGGACCATCATTTTTTGTTTCTTAGAATTGCCAACGACTGGGGAGCTGTCGCTCAGGCCAGAGGTGCTTGGCGTATTGATAGTGATAGAGCTCGTAGAGTGCCGTCAAGCGTGTCAGTCGCTCTTTAAAGGCTTCGTAGTTCTTGCGTTCAGGCAGTGTCCACTGCACTTCTGAGAGTGCCGACATACGAGGCAGAGCCTGATATTCCACCATGCCTTCCGTGAAAAGATACTCCGTCCAGATGTTGGCCTGAGTGCCCAGGATATGCTTTCTGGCTTCTACCGACAGCGTATCTGGAGCAGGGTCGAGCGAGTAGACCTTTTCAACGGGGATGAAACCCTCGCAGCGCGAAGGTTCGAACAATCGTTCCTGAGATTGCAGGTAATCGAAGTAGACATGTGAGGTAGGTGCCATCACGACATCGTGTCCCAGCTGGGCAGCTTTAGCCCCAGGTGCTGTGCCTCGCCACGACATGATCATCGCATCCTTTGGACAACCGTCGAGAATCTCATCCCAGCCCAAGGCGCGACGATGGTGGGCAGTGAGGAAATTGAACACTTTCTGAGTGAAGTAAGCCTGCAACTGATCCTTGGCCAGTCCGAGAGCCTGACACTTCGCACAATTCTCCCATTTCACGGTAGGCGTCTCATCGCCTCCGATATGAATCACCTCCGATGGGAAGATGTCCATGATCTCTGTCAGAACGCCCTCCACAAAGTCGAAGACCTTTGGATTGCCCACGCAAAGCACATCGGTATAGACGCCCCAGTAGTGGCCCACCTGATAAGGTCCGCCAGTACAGCCTAACTCTGGATAGCAGGCAAGCGCAGCCAGCATGTGACCAGGCATGTCGATCTCTGGGATGATCGTGATATGGCGCTCCTGGGCATACTTCACAATCTCTCGGGCTTCTTCCTGTGTATAGAATCCGCCATGAGGAATACCGTCGTCGAGGTCGGAGTTGGTGCCGAGGATTGTACCAGAGCGCTGAGCTCCGATGGTTGTCAGCTCAGGAAATCTCTTGATTTCGATGCGCCAGCCCTGATCGTCCGTCAGATGCCAGTGGAAACGGTTCATATTGTGAAGCGCCAGCAGGTCGATATACTTCTTCACGAAATCTGCTGAGAAGAAATGTCGCGAGCAGTCGAGGTGCATGCCACGATAGCTGAAGCGAGGTGCATCTGTGATGATGACGGGATTCATGATAACCCCTTCCTTCACAGCCTTTCGCAAGGTCTGGATGCCATAGAACACACCAGCAGCAGAGCCTCCCTGGATCGTGACGCCCTTCTGACTGACTGTCATCACGTAACCCTCCTTCTCTTTGACAGTGGGAGAGACACTCAGTTCGATATAACGCACTTTCTTCTCTCTCTTCTGGGCGATGGGAAGATTGTTCCATGTCACCTCTTCGATATACTGTTTCAGGAACTCTGCCTCACGCTGCAACTCAGCTGAAGCCAGAATCTCAACACCCTCTTCAAGGATGAATGGGGCACCCTTTTGTTCTACAATGCTTTGTGGCAGAGGTACTACCTCATAATTTGCAGGTTCACCCGCATGAACGCTTAAAGGTAAAAGGGTAAAAAGGTAAAAAGATAAAAAAACTTTAACCACCCCCATTACCTTGTTAACTGACACATTCTCCATTTCTTATCTATTTTTTTACTTTTTTACTCTTTTACCTTTTCACCGCTAAAAGTGGTATTCTACGAAAGCTTCCATCGCCTCGTAACAGGCCAGTCCGAGTGCATCGTAGCGCTTTGCCGTCTCACGGTTGCGGTCCTCTGCACGCTGCCAGAACAGGCGCTCGTCGTTGCCCAAGAACGGGGCACTCTCCATCTGACTCTGATGGCGCAGGATGGCATTTCGCTTCTCACGGAGTTCCTCAGGACTCATCGGCACACACATCTCAATGTCGGCTACATCCCATTCAGCCCAGGCACCACGATACATCCAAACGCGACAATCGTTCAGCCACTCGGCTCCTGCCTTCTTCTCCTCGTCGATGGCTGCCAATACGGCATCTGTACACTTGCGGTGGGTACCGTGAGGATCGGCAAGGTCGGCAGCCACATAGATCTGATGTGGCTGAATCTCAGAGAGCAGTTCGATAATCGGCGTCACGTCGTTTTCTGTCATGGGGAGTTTCTCAATCTTACCGCTCTCATAGAAAGGCAGGTCGAGGAAGTGGATATGATGGCTGTCGATGCCGTTGTACTCGCAGGCCAGACGCGCCTCACCTCTGCGGATCAGTCCTTTCAGACGGAGAATCTGCTGATTGTCGAGGTCGCCCTCCTTTTTATTCTTGATGAAGGCCTTCACCGTCTGATAGGAGTGCTTGATGACTTGGTCGGAACCATTGGCAAAGATAGTGTTGAAGCCATTGATGAAGTGCATGAATCGACGCACTTCCTCGTCGCCCACAGCGATATTGCCAGATGTCTCATAGGCCACATGCACATCGTGCTTCTGCTGCATGAGTCGACGGATGGTACCTCCCATTGAGATGACGTCATCATCGGGGTGGGGTGAGAAAACAATGACACGCTTGGGGTAGGGCTTGGCTCTCTCAGGACGTGTGGTATCGTCAACGTCTGGTTTGCCTCCTGGCCATCCTGTGATGGTGTGCTGCAGTTCGTTGAATACTTCGATGTTCACCAGACCGGCTTGTCCGTCGAATTGTTCTACGAGGTGTCCCAGTCCGTTGTCCACATAATCTTTCGTGGAGAGTTTCAACAAGGGCTTGCCCGTTTTATTACAGAGGTCAATAACCTGTCGCCTTAACTCATGTTCAGGCATCTTGATGTTAGCTGTCAGATTCAGATTCATTTCGCTATTGTATTTAGTAGTATTTGAATGTTTATTCGACAAAGATACGATAATAAAATGGAATAAGCATGATTTTTGAGAAGATTAACACTCATTTTTAGAAAAAATGATTAACTTTGCAGTCTGAAAATGAAGAAACCAGCGATTATAGTGCCTGAAGGTGTCAAAGAGGTGTTGCTGCATGCTTGTTGCGCACCATGCTCCTCTGCCATTGTAGAGTGGATGCTCGCCAATGGTGTTAAACCAACTATATTCTATTACAATCCGAATATATGGCCACGAGAAGAATATGAGATTCGCAAGAACGAGAGCAAGCGTCATGCGGAGCGTCTTGGATTGACGTGGATCGATGGCGACTATGACCATCAGTCGTGGCTTGGTGGTGTCTGTGGTCTGGAGGGAGAGCCTGAGCGTGGGCGGCGCTGCGAACAATGCTTCACGCTTCGGTTGACAAAGACAGCTCTGAAAGCGAAGGAATTGGGCATCAGGTGGTTCGCAACGACATTGGCATCGAGCCGATGGAAGAGTCTGGAACAGATAGAACGGGCAGGCCATCAGGCAGAGCAGGCTGTAGAGGGTACGGCATTCTGGGCCCAGAATTGGCGTAAGGGCGGATTGCAGGATCGTCGAAACCAATTGCTGAAAGAATTTAACTTTTACAACCAACTGTATTGTGGCTGTGAATATTCGTTTAGACAGAAGAACAAAAGTTCAAAGGAAGAGATGGAATAAAAATATGTTCTTTTGTTCTTTTTATCTTATAGATTAAAAATTCAAGAGAAAGTTTGTGAGTTTCGTTTTTTTATTGTAATTTTGCGCCCTAAAAAGTAAATATCGATATCAAGTTAAAAGAATTATGTCCAACACTAACACTTTAGTGGGTTCCAAAATCAAGGGACTCAGAGAAACCAAAAACCTCTCTATCGAGGAAGTCGCTGAGAGCACAGGTCTGTCAGTTGAGCAGATCAACAGTATTGAAAATGACCAGAACCTACCTTCTTTAGGTCCGCTGATCAAGATAGCCCGAGCACTGGGTGTGCGACTGGGCACCTTCATGGACGACAGTGATGCTCTGGGTCCTGTTGTCACACGTGCTGAGGATCGTGAACGCGAGAGCAGTATCAGTTTCTCTAACGGTGCTACTGATGCCCGTAAGCACATGGAATATCATCCGTTGGCTCAGCAGAAGGCCGGACGTCACATGGAGCCGTTCATCATCGACATCAATCCTGAGACGACACCCGAATACAAACTCTCAGCCCACGAGGGTGAGGAGTTCATCTATGTCATGGAGGGTGAAGTGGAAGTGGAATACGGTAAGGAGAAGTATTCACTCAAAGAAGGCGACTCGATCTATTACGACTCGATCGTGAAGCATCATCTGCATGGCGCTCCTGGGAAGTCTGCCAAGATTCTCGCTCTCATCTATATTCCATTCTGATTTTCAGACATAAGAACATAAGAACAGAAAGGCTGTATGAGTAACGTGAGATTTGACATGGCAGGCAGACCGTTGCCTGATAGAACTTATCCTGCTGAAACAGGATCGGATGGTTATACGCTTCATGAACGCACACTCGGACAGTGGCTCGAACACTGGGCTGAGACAACCCCAGACAAAGAATACATCGTCTACAGCGACCGTGACCTCCGCTTTACTTGGAGTAAGTTCAATGAGCGTGTAGACAACCTCGCCAAGGGCTTGATTGCCATTGGTGTGAAGAAAGGCTCTAACGTAGGTATCTGGGCTACAAACGTGCCCGACTGGTTGACCTTCCTCTACGCCACTGCCAAAATCGGTGCCGTGCTGGTGACGGTGAACACCAACTACAAGCAGAACGAGCTGGAGTATCTCTGTAAGGACTCCGACATGCATACCCTGTGTATCACCGATGGTACATGGGACTGTAACTATGTCGACATGACCTATACGATGCTGCCCGAACTGAGGAACTGCGAGCGCGGTCATCTGAACAGCGAGCGTTTCCCTTATATGAAGAACGTGGTGTTCATCGGTATGGAGAAATATCGTGGTATGTTCAACACTGCCGAATTGCTTCTGTTGGGACAGAACGTGGAGGACGAGACTCTGCAGGAGATGAAGAGTCAGGTGACGTGCTACGATGTCTGCAACATGCAGTACACCTCTGGTACGACGGGCTTCCCCAAGGGCGTGATGCTGACGCACTACGGTATTGCCAACGACGGCTTCTTCACAGGCGAGAATATGGGCTTCACACAGGATGACAAGCTCTGTGTCTGCGTGCCCTTGTTCCATTGCTTTGGCGTCGTGCTTGCCACGATGAACTGTCTGACGCATGGATGTACTGAGGTGATGGTCGAGAAGTTCGACCCGCTGGTGGTCCTGGCGTCTATCCACAAGGAGCGTTGTACGGCTGTCTATGGTGTGCCCACGATGTTTATCGCAGAACTCAATCACCCCATGTTCAATATGTTCGACCTGACCAGTCTCCGTACAGGTATCATGGCAGGTTCGCTTTGTCCTGTGGAGTTGATGAAGCAGGTTTCAGAGAAGATGTATATGACCATCACCAGCGTCTACGGCCTGACCGAGTCGTCGCCTGGTATGACTCAGACCTGTCTGAACGATACCTTCGAGCAGCGCTGCACCACCGTAGGACGTGACTATCCGTTTGTTGATGTGAAGGTGCTCGACCCAGAGACAGGCGAGGAGTGCCCCGTTGGTGTGCAGGGTGAAATGTGCTGCAAGGGCTTCAACGTGATGAAGGGCTATTACAAGAACCCCACGGCTACGGCTGAGGTGATCGACAAGAACGGTTATCTGCATTCGGGCGACCTGGGTGTGAAGGACGAACAGGGTTTCTACAAGATTACAGGCCGTATCAAGGATATGATTATCCGTGGTGGTGAGAACATCTATCCTCGTGAGATCGAGGAGTTCCTCTATCACATGCCTGGCATCCGCGATGTGCAGGTGGCTGCCGTACCTTCGAAGAAATATGGTGAGGCCGTTGGTGCCTTCATCATTCTGGAAGAGGGTGTAACGATGACACCTGAGGATGTACAGCTGTTCTGTCGTGGTAAGATTGCCCGTTACAAGATTCCGAAGTATGTGTTCTTCATCGATCAGTTCCCACTGACAGGTTCTGGTAAGATCCAGAAGTTCAAGCTGAAGGAGATGAGTCTGAAACTGTGTGAGGAGCAGGGCATAATTGTAGAATAAAAGTATTTTTTAGACAGAAGAACAAAAGGACATAAGGGCTGCGCCAAGAATTTGTACTTTTGTTCTTATGTCAAAAAGGAAGGAAAATATGTTTGAGAATTTAAGTGATAGGTTAGAGAGATCGTTTAAGATACTGAAAGGTGAGGGAAAAATCACCGAGATCAACGTTGCTGAGACCCTCAAGGATGTACGTCGTGCCCTGTTGGATGCCGATGTGAACTATAAGGTAGCCAAGCAGTTTACTGACACCGTGAAGCAGAAGGCACTGGGTATGAATGTGCTCACTGCTGTCAAGCCTGGTCAGCTGATGGTGAAGATTGTTCACGATGAGTTGGCTGAACTCATGGGTGGTAAGGCTGCCGAACTGAAAATAGAGGGTCGTCCTGGTGCTCCTGCTATCATCTTGATGTCAGGTCTGCAGGGTTCTGGTAAGACTACGTTCAGTGGAAAACTGGCCAGTCTGCTCAAGGCCCGTAACCACAAGAAGCCGTTGCTCGTGGCTTGCGACGTTTATCGTCCTGCTGCTATCCAGCAGTTGCATGTCGTAGGTGAGAGTGTTGGCGTGCCCGTCTATTCAGAGCCTGACAATAAGAATGTTGTGGAGATTGCCAACCACGCTATCCAGGAGGCCAAGGCAAAGGCCAACGATGTGGTCATCATCGATACCGCAGGTCGCTTGGCTGTTGACGAGGAGATGATGCAGGAGATAGAGACCCTGAAGAATGCCATTCATCCCAATGAGACCCTTTTCGTAGTCGACTCGATGACTGGTCAGGATGCTGTGAATACAGCCAAGGAATTCAACGATCGTCTTGACTTCGACGGCGTGGTTCTGACGAAGCTCGACGGTGATACCCGTGGTGGTGCCGCCCTCTCTATCCGTACGGTTGTGACAAAGCCCATCAAGTTTGTCGGTACAGGTGAGAAGATGGAGGCCATCGACGTGTTCCATCCTGAGCGTATGGCCGACCGTATCCTCGGTATGGGTGATATCGTCAGTCTCGTGGAGCGTGCTCAGCAGCAGTTCGATGAGGAGGAGGCCAAGCGACTGGAGAAGAAGATCCGCAAGAACAAGTTCGACTTCGACGACTTCATGGGTCAGATTCAGCAAATCAAGAAGATGGGTAACATCAAGGATCTGGCAGCGATGATTCCAGGCGTGGGCAAGCAGATTAAGGATCTCGATATCGATGACGATGCCTTCAAGGGTATCGAGGCCATCATCAACTCGATGACACCGAAGGAGCGTGCTAATCCTGATATCATCAACCAGAGCCGTCGTAAGCGTATTGCTGCCGGTAGTGGTACAAAGCTCGAGGATGTGAACCGTCTGATGAAGCAGTTCGACCAGACTCGAAAGGTGATGCGCATGGTGACTGGTATGGGCTCTTCGAAGATGGCTCAGATGGCCAATGCCATGAAGGCCATGAAGGGCGGCGGCATGCCGAAGTTCTAGATATCAACTTTAAACACTCAACTCAAAACATTAAGATTATGGCATTTGGTAAATGGATCAACAATCTGAAGGGACTCTTCGAGGAAGGTCCGATGAAGGAATTGACAGAGCATGTGGCTGATGATCAGCAACAGAAGCTCTCGGCAGAGCAAGTGGTGATTACGGATGAGTTCCGCGACACATTCAATGTGAATTCTCCCGTTAGAGAGAATATCCGTAACAGTTTCCTGTTCTCTATGCTGACGATGGCTTCCTATATCGTCATTGCCGATGGTAAGGTGGAGCCAGAGGAATATGACTTCCTGGGAAAATTCCTGCATGACACCTTTGGTGAGGAAGCCAAGGTGGAAGGTATGGACGTGGTCAAGAAACTGATTGCCAAGCACGATGAGCTCGAGGCTAAAAAGCCGATGGCGTTCCTGCAACTGATAGGCGACTGTGGCAGTCAGATTGCCAGTTCCCTCAGTGAGGATCTCCGCTATCAGATGTTGTCGATGCTGGCACTGATCGTTAAGTCGGATGCCAATATTTCCAATAAAGAGGTAGAGACGTTGAAGGAGGTCGCTGTCTATATCGGCATGAAAGCTACGGATGTAGACGCCCTGATGAATCTCGATATAGAGAAGGCTAAAGACGAGTGGCAGTGGATGAAAGAGTAAAAAGGTAAAAAGTAAAAAGGTAAAAAGATAAGGATGCAACTGATAGACGGAAAAGCAACAGCAGCAGCTATTAAGGCTGAGATTGCTGAGGAGGTAAAAGAGATTGTAGCAAAGGGTGGCAAGCAGCCCCATCTGGCAGCAGTACTTGTGGGTCATGATGGCGGTTCTGAGACCTATGTTAAAAATAAGGTACTCGCGTGCGAGGCATGTGGCTTTAAGAGTACACTCATCCGTTTCGAGGAGGATGTCACTGAGGAAGAGCTCCTCAACTGTGTCGATACCTTGAATCGTAATGGTGATGTCGATGGTTTCATCGTACAGCTTCCATTGCCAAAGCATATCGATGAGCAGAAGATCATCGAGGCCATCGACTATCGTAAGGATGTCGACGGTTTCCATCCCATCAATGTAGGTCGCATGGCCATTGGCCTGCCCTGCTTTATCTCAGCTACCCCTCTGGGAATCATTACGTTGCTGAAGCGCTACAATATCGAGACCAGTGGTAAGAAGTGTGTGATTCTTGGACGTTCTAATATCGTTGGCAAGCCTATGGCTCAGCTCATGATGCAGAAGCAGTATGGCGATGCTACAGTTACTGTATGTCACTCGCGCTCAAAGACTTTGAAAGAAGAGTGTCGTGCAGCTGATATCATCATCGCTGCCATCGGACAGCCTGATTTCGTGACTGCCGATATGGTGAAGGAAGGTGCTGTCATCGTTGATGTCGGTACCACTCGCGTACCCGATGCCACCCGTAAGAGCGGTTTCCGGCTGAATGGTGATGTGAAGTTCGACGAGGTGGCTCCAAAGTGCTCATTCATCACCCCAGTTCCTGGTGGAGTAGGGCCGATGACGATTTGTTCGCTGATGAAGAATACATTGGCAGCAGGTAAGAAAGAGTACTATAAATAATAAAGTCCTTAAGTCCTGTAGTCCGTTGCAAAAGTAAAAGATGACTGCACAAGAGTGGTACGAACAAGGTAACGCCTTTCGGAAAGAGTCGAAATGGCATGAGGCCATAAACTGCTATATTCAGGCTATCGAACTCGACCCCGACAGCCCCGCTGTTGAGGCCAAGCGTATGCTCGACGATATTATGGCCTTCTACTGCAAGGATATGTATAATCCCTGAATCTTAGGAGATTCAGGGATTTTCCTTTATTAATCATCATAGCCTGAAGTGGCGCCAGAGGGAGCGGGGGATGCGGCGCCAGAGGGCTGTGAGGAGACGGTATTTCCAGTCGATGATGCGGATGTGCTGCTGGTGGTTGATGGCGTAGAGGATTTCCTTGGCTACGGGTTCTGGTTGGAGCAGCATGGGGTAGTGGAAGTCGCCATGAAGGAGGGCTGTGTCTACGAAGCCTGGACGGATATCTGTGAACTTGATGTTTAGTCCTCGGGCGTTGGCTTGTTGTTCCAGCGCCTGTAGGTAGACATTCTGCATGGCTTTGGTGGCTGAGTAGCTTGGGGCAGGGCCGAGGCCTTTGGTGCCAGCAATCGAGGTGATGGCTGCGATGTGTCCACTGCCTTTGTTGGCAAAGTAGCGATAGGCTTCACCAATCATTCTGGTGAAGCCCAGACCGTTGGTATACACCGTAGCGAGTTCGATATCTTCCTGAAGCTCACGGTTTTGTTTGCCAATGCCAGAGGCGTAGAAGAAGAGGTCCATGCCTCCAAGACGACTGATGAGCGCTTGGAGGCGAGTGGTGGCGTCGTCCTTTGTGACGTCAATCTGTTCTATTGCTGCAGCGTTGAGCTCTTGGAGTTTGTCGACTCTTCTGGCTGCCACACCGATGGTCCAGCCTTCCTTCATGAGAAGTTTGGCAACTTCTCTTCCGATGCCTGATGAGGCACCTATTATGATAGCGCGTTTAGCCATTTCTTGCTATTTTTGTAACCTTGATGGTGCAAAGATACAAAAAATTGAGAATATAATTTGGCTATTTCCTATCTTATTGTTACCTTTGCACCCGATTTTCGAAAATTATCATTATTTATATAAGGTATATGGCAAAAATGAAAGGCGCCATAGAGGTGAATACCGAGAGGTGCAAGGGATGTCAGCTGTGCATCATCGCCTGCCCTCAGAAGGTCATCGCCCTGGCCAACAAAGTTAATCTGCACGGCTACCCCTACGTGGAGGCAGTCAACGAAGAGGCCTGTGTAGGCTGTGCTTCGTGCGGCATCGTCTGCCCCGATGGTTGTATCACCGTGTATCGTAAAAAAGTGGAGGAATAATTATGGCAGAAGAAAGAGAAGTTGTGTTGATGAAAGGCAACGAGGCTATTGCCCACGCTGCTATTCGTTGCGGATGCGACGGCTATTTCGGCTATCCTATTACTCCGCAGAGTGAAGTAATCGAGACACTGGCTGAGTTGAAGCCTTGGGAAACCACTGGTATGCAGGTGGTTCAGGCTGAGAGTGAGCTGGCCAGTATCTACATGGTCTATGGTGCTGCCGGAGCTGGTAAGCGCGCTATGACCTCTTCGAGTTCTCCTGGTATCGCACTGATGCAGGAAGGTATTACTTACATGGCTGGTGCTGAGGTCCCAGGTGTGTTCGTAAATGTGCAGCGTGGAGGTCCTGGTCTGGGTACGATTCAGCCTTCACAAGGTGACTATTTCCAGGCTACCCGTGGTGGTGGTAATGGCGACTATAAGGTGATCGTGCTGGCTCCTTCTTCTGTACAGGAGATGGCCGATTTCGTTGACCTCGCCTTTGAGTTGGCCTTCAAGTATCGCAACCCCGCTATGATTCTCTCTGATGGTGTTATTGGTCAGATGATGGAGAAGGTGGTGCTGCCACCGTTCAAGCCCCGTCGTACAGACGAGGAGGTCATCAAGCAGTGTCCTTGGGCATCTACTGGTAAGCCAAAGAACCGTGAGCGCGTGGTGATTACCTCTTTGGAGCTGAAGCCTGAGATCATGGAGCAGCGCAACATCGCCCTCCAGGAGAAGTATGCAAAGATTCAGGAGAATGAGGTGCGCTTTGAGCAGCAGCAGATGGACGATGCAGAGTATGCCATCGTGGCCTTTGGCTCGGCTGCCCGTATTGCTGAGAAGAGTGTTGAGATTGCCCGTGAGCAGGGAATCAAGGTCGGATTGTTCCGTCCTATCACACTGTTCCCCTTCCCGGAGAAGCAGATTGCTGAGTTGTCGAAGAAGGTGAAGGGTATCCTCGTAGCTGAGATTAATGCCGGACAGATGGTACAGGATGTTCGCCTCGCTGTGAACGGAGCTGTGCCCGTAGAGCAGTTCGGCCGTCTGGGTGGTATCGTCCCCGATCCCGAAGAGATTGTAGAGGCGCTTAAAGACAAAATAATGAAATAATATTTTTAGACAAAAGAACATAAGAACATAAAGACTGCGCAATAAAATATGTACTTTTGTTCTTCTGTCTTAAAAAGAATAGAATATGGATAGAAATCAAATAGTTCAACCAGAGAACATCGTCTGCAAGAAGCCGACGCTGATGAACGACAACAATATGCATTACTGCCCAGGCTGTAGTCATGGTGTGGTGCATAAGCTCATTGCCGAAGTCATCGAAGAGATGGGTATGGAAGATAAGGCCGTTGGTGTTTCGCCTGTAGGTTGTGCTGTCTTCGCGTACAATTATATAGATATTGACTGGCAGGAGGCTGCCCATGGTCGTGCTCCCGCATTGGCTACAGGTATCAAGCGCTGCTGGCCCGATCGCCTCGTGTTCACCTATCAGGGTGATGGCGACTTGGCATGTATCGGTACCTGTGAGACCATTCACGCCCTGAACCGTGGTGAGAACATCGTGATTATCTTCGTCAACAATGCCATTTATGGCATGACGGGTGGTCAGATGGCTCCTACGACACTGATTGGTCAGAAGACTTCTACTTGTCCTTATGGCCGTGATCCTGAGATACACGGTTATCCTCTGAAGATGGCCGATATCGCTGCTGGTCTGGAGGGCACCTGCTATGTTACTCGTCAGAGTGTCGAGAGTGTTGCCTCCATCAACAAGGCGAAGAAGGCACTGCGCAAGGCTTTCGAGGCTTCGATGGCTGGTAAGGGAAGCTCGCTCGTAGAGTTTGTGTCAACCTGTAACAGCGGTTGGAAACTCACACCTGCCAAGGCTAACGAGTGGATGAAGGAGAATATGTTCCCCTTCTATCCAAAGGGAGACCTGAAAGATACTACGAATCTTTAATTAAGAGTTAAGAATTAAGAATTAAGAAAAGATGAAGAAAGAGATAATTATTTCAGGTTTCGGAGGTCAGGGCGTGCTCTCGATGGGTAAGATTCTGGCCTATAGTGGACTGATGGAGGATAAAGAGGTCACTTGGATGCCTGCCTATGGTCCTGAGCAGCGTGGAGGTACTGCCAACGTGACGGTGATTGTCAGCGACGAGCGCATCTCTTCGCCTATCCTCAGCAAGTACGACATCGCCGTGGTTCTGAACCAGCCTTCACTCGAGAAGTTCGAGCCGAAGATCAAACCTGGTGGCATTCTCATCTACGATGGTTTTGGTATCATCAACAAACCCACCCGTAAGGACATCACCATCTATGAGATCAATGCGATGGACAAGGCTGCTGAGATGAAGAACGGTAAGGTGTTCAACATGATTGTCCTCGGTGGTCTGCTGAAGGTGGCTCCCGTAGTCAGCGACAAGGGTGTTGAGAAAGCTCTGAAGAAGACTCTGCCAGAGCGTCATCACGGACTCATCCCCCTCAATATGGAGGCTCTGAAAGAAGGTGCCAAGATTATTGAGGAAGTGAAATAGAAGATAAAATTAATCCCCGCTGACTGGCGGGGATTAATTTTTTATTGAACTGCTATATCTATAGATTTCGATAGCTTCAGTTTTTCATCCGTCACTTTTAGGGTCAAAGTGCCTGCTTCCTTTGCACTGCGGACCACAACCACTAACTGACCATTGAAAAGCTTCATCGATGGGGCTTTGAATGACTCCAGACTGGTGGCATCACCATTGCAGACAGCCTCAAACGAACCAGCTCCAGTCACTTCAAATGTCAGCTGGTCATCTGCTTGCGGAATCAGTGTTCCATCGGCATCTGTCAGCGAGACGGTGATAAAGGCAAGGTCGTCGCCGTTGGATTTGAGGAGTGAGGAGTTCTGCGTCCAAGCCTCAAGTTTCAGAGCTGCTGGTTTGCCTGCTGTCTTCACCGTCTGTTCTCCAGCCTTATTACCTTGGGCATCGTAAACCACCACTTTGATTTCACCTGGCTCGTATTTCACGTTGTTCCAGCGCAGGCGGTAGCGGTCGAGTCTTTCTGCAGGATTCTTGGAAATCTTGCCCTGGCTCTTACCGTTGACGAAGAGCTCGCCCGTAGGATAGTCGGTATAGCAATAGACGGGCGTCACTTTGCCGATGCGGTTCCCCTTATCTTTCTTGGAGAGCCCCCAAGTCCAATGGGGTAGGAGGTGGATGGTGTGCTCATCCTTATTCCAGCGTGAGCGATAGAGCCAGTAGCGGTCTTTCGGCAGCCCAGCAAGGTCGCAGATACCAAAGTAACTGCTGCGCGAAGGCCAATATTCGTCGTAGGGCGTTGGCTCTCCCAGATAGTCATAGCCCGTCCACACAAACTCGCCGATCACCCAGTCCTTGTCATCCTGCCACACCCAGTCGTCATCGGGCAGGTTACTCCATGAGCAGTATTCCAAATCGTAGCTAGAACATTGGCCGTCGGCCTTCAGGATAGCCTGCGGGTCATAGCTTGGAGCCCAAGATGCATACTGCGAATTATCAGTTACCTCTACAGGGAATTTATACACACCGCGTGAGCTCACTGTCGAGGCTGTTTCTGAACCAAGAAGGAAACCCTGTGGCAGTTGTCCAATACTGTTCTGATATTTATGGACGCGGTAGTTGAAGCCTGGAACATCCATCGTCGTAGCTACACCACTCTTGATGGAAGCCTCTGCATGGTCGAGTCCTTGTGTCACAGGACGGGTGGGGTCGAGGGAATGGCAGGCATTCTGAAGGTTCTCGGAAATCTCTTTGCCTTGGGCGCTACCCTGCTCAGGAATCTCGTTACCTATCGACCACATGATGATACTCGGATGGTTGCGGTTTGCGAGTATGAGGTTCTCGATGTCTTTCTTCCACCAGTCCTCGAAGAAGCGGGCATAGCCGTTCTTGCACTTCGGATAGAGCCACATGTCAAAACTCTCGGCCATCACCATCATGCCCAGTGAGTCGCAGATATCCATCTGCATCTGGCTCGGCATGTTGTGCGACGTACGGATGGCATCGCAACCCATGTCTTTCATCGTCTTGATTTGTCGGATCAAGGCAGCCTTGTTCACAGCAGTACCCAGGGGACCTAAATCGTGGTGCAGGCAGACACCCTTAATCTTTCTTGTGACACCGTTCAGCTGAAAACCACCTTCCTTTGATACTTTCACGGTGCGGATGCCGAACTTCTGCTTGACCTCGTCGAGCAACTGGCCATTCTGCATGTATTTGATGTGTGCCGTATATAAATAAGGTGTCTCGGGCGACCAGGGATGAGGTTCCTGGATAGTGAACGACAGATTGGCCTCACCTGAATTGCTGATTTCTGAACAATGCTCATGGCCTACGAGCTTGCCTTTTGCATCGCGCACCTCGATCTCAAAGCCCTGATGGGCAGCCAACGGACTGCCTGTGCCAACAGTCACGTCTACCACAGCCTGACGGTCGCAGAGTTGCGTCGTGCGGATAAAGGTCTTCCATGGATCTATCCTGTCGTCGCCCGTGATGATGAGTTTCACGGGGCGGTAGATGCCTGCCCCTGGATACCAGCGACTGCTCTCCTCGACATTCTTCAGGTGTACCTCCAGCAGATTGTCGCCCGCCTTCATCATCGGGGTGATGTCTACGCGGAAAGTATTGTAGCCATAGGCCCAATATCCAGCCTTCTGACCGTTCAGGTAGACAGTAGGCTCGGCCATCGCACCGTCGAACATGAGTTCAGCGTGCTTACAGCCTGCCGGAATCTGGATATTCCGCTTGTAGTGCCCCTCGCCGATCCATGGCAATGCCCCTGAGCGTCCGCTCTTCTCGGTGGCCTCTTTCTCGCCGTTCTGTTCGATACGTACCTTCTGCAAGTCCCATTTCTTGTCGAAGGGGCCTGCAATAGCCCAGTCGTGTGGCACACAGACGTTCTGCCATGTCTGCTGATCTTGCGAGAAGAGCCATCCCTCGGTGAGTGTGGTCTCCTGGCGAGTCTGTGCCAATGTTGTGACAGCCATCAGGCATGCCAGTGATAATAGTTTCGTTCTCATAATAAATGTTGTTTTAGTGACTATTTTGCTGCAAATTTACGAAAATATTTCGAAATAGTTGGCTATTTGACGAATTTAGTGTAATTTTGCAGCTAAATTTCGGAATTTAAATACTTTATGATATGAAGCATCAGTTGAGAAGTGCAGTCTGCACCGAAGGTCGTAGAATGGCTGGCGCCCGTGCCCTTTGGGTGGCCACAGGAATGAAACAGGAACAGTTTGGTAAACCTATTATTGCCATTGTGAACTCTTTCACACAGTTCGTACCTGGTCATACCCATCTTCATGAGATTGGTCAGATTGTGAAAGCTGAAATTGAAAAGATGGGCTGTTTCGCAGCCGAATTCAATACGATTGCCATCGACGATGGTATCGCTATGGGGCATGACGGTATGCTCTATTCATTGCCCTCGCGCGACATTATCGCCGACAGCGTGGAGTATATGGTAAACGCTCATAAGGCCGATGCCATGATCTGTATCTCCAACTGCGACAAGGTCACTCCTGGTATGCTGATGGCCTCGATGCGCCTGAACATCCCAACGGTGTTCTGCTCGGGCGGTCCGATGGAGGCTGGCAAGTGGCGTGGTGAGAATGCCGACCTGATCACGGCGATGGTGAAGGGTGCCGATCCTTCTGTTACTGATGAAGAGATGCTGGAGATTGAGCATTGCGCTTGCCCTGGTTGTGGATCCTGCTCAGGAATGTTTACGGCCAACTCGATGAACTCACTCACCGAGGCAATCGGCCTCTCGCTGCCTGGCAACGGTACCATCCTTGCTACCCATACCAACCGTGTGGAACTCTTCAAGGCAGCAGCCCGTCAGGTGGTGAAGAATGCCTTTGCCTATTACCAAGACGGCGATGAGAGCGTACTGCCTCGTAGCATCGCCACCCGCAAGGCCTTTATGAATGCAATGGCTCTTGATATTGCCATGGGTGGCAGCACCAATACTGTGCTCCATCTGTTGGCCGTAGCTCAGGAGGCTGGTACAGACTTCACGATGAAGGATATCGACGAGCTTTCGCGCCGTGTGCCCTGTCTGTGTAAGCTCGCTCCGAACACCCAGAAATACTCTGTTCAGGAGTGCGGACGTGCTGGCGGTATTCTCGGCATTCTTAACGAATTGAATAAAGGTGGCCTCATTGACGGCTCTGCTATCCGTGTCGATGGTATGACGCTGGCGGAGGCGATGGAGAAATATGATATTACGAAGAATGCGGAACAAGGTAATCTCACTCCACATTCCACATTCGACATTCCACAAAAAATATATTATTCCGCTCCAGGCAACCGCTTCTCTACGAAGATGGGTTCTCAGTCGGAAGAGTGGGGCACACTCGATACTGATCGCGCCAATGGTTGTATCCGCGACCTTGATCATGCCTATACGAAGGATGGCGGACTCGCTGTGCTCTTTGGCAACATCGCTCAAGACGGCTGTGTTGTAAAGACCGCTGGTGTCGATGAGAGTCTGTGGCACTTCGAAGGACCTGCCGTTGTCTTCGACTCTCAGGAAGATGCTTGTGAGGGCATCCTCGGTGGCAAGGTGAAGAGTGGCGACTGCGTGGTGATTACCCACGAGGGTCCGAAGGGTGGCCCTGGTATGCAGGAGATGCTCTATCCCACATCATATATCAAGAGTATGCACCTGGGTAAGGAGTGTGCGCTGATTACCGACGGACGCTTCTCGGGAGGTACGAGTGGCTTGAGTATCGGCCATATCTCACCTGAGGCAGCTAATGGCGGTAATATCGGTAAGATTAAGGATGGAGATATCATCATCATCGACATCCCTTCACGTGCCATCAATGTGAAGCTCTCTGATGAGGAACTGGCAGCCCGCGAGCAGCAGCCGCTGAAGCGTAACCGCGTGGTCAGCAAGGCGCTCCGCGCTTATGCCCAGAGCGTATCCTCTGCCGACAAAGGTGGTATCAGATTGATTGATTAATTTAAGGCACGGATTCCACGGATTAACACTGCTTTAATCTGTGTATGGAATAAAAAGCCGTGAAAATCCGTGAAATCCGTGCCAATAAATATAAATGAGAATGAGAGATAGAATTACAGGATCGAAGGCGCTGATGAGGGCGCTGCAGGCCGAGGGCGTGAAGACCATCTTCGGATACCCAGGCGGCAGCATCATGCCCGTTTATGATGCGCTCTTCGACTATACACGAGGTGAGAAGAAATGTTTCGACCATATTCTGGTGCGTCACGAACAAGGCGCTACCCATGCCGCAGAGGGCTATGCCCGCGTCTCTGGCAAGGTCGGTGTGGCCTTGGTGACCAGTGGTCCCGGAGTGACTAATACCCTGACGGGTATTGCCGATGCCATGCTTGATTCCACGCCGATTGTGGTGATTGCAGGTCAGGTGCCCATCTCTGCCCTGGGTACTGATGCCTTTCAGGAGGTAGACCTCGTGGGTGTGGCCCAGCCTATCTCGAAGTGGTCGTATCAGATTCGTCATGCCGAGGATGTTGCCTGGGCCGTGAGCCGTGCTTTCTACATCGCACGTACAGGTCGCCCTGGTCCTGTGGTGCTCGACTTTGCTAAGAATGCCCAGGTAGAGGAAATCGACTGGGAGCCGATGAAGGTGAACTACGTGCGATCCTATGTCCCTTATCCGAAGCTCGACGAGAAGGCCGTCCGTGAGGCTGCCGAACTGATCAATAACGCCAAGAAACCGCTGGCCCTCGTGGGGCAGGGTGTCGAACTCGGCAATGCGCAGAAGGAGTTAAGAGCTTTCCTCGAGAAGGCCGATATCCCTGCAGGGCGTACGATGCTTGGTCTTTCAGCGCTGCCATCTAACCATCCGCTGAATGTCGGTATGCTTGGTATGCACGGCAACTACGCTGTGAATCAGAAAGAACAGGAGTGTGATGTACTCATCGCTATCGGCATGCGTTTCAGCGACCGTGTGACGGGTAATCTGAAGACTTACGCCAAACAGGCAAAAGTCATCCATCTCGATATCGACCGCAGTGAGATTGACAAGAACGTGAAGACCAATGTGGCTGTGGTGGCCGACTGCAAAGAATCATTGCCAGCCATCACCGCTCTGTTGAAAGAGAATAGTCATCAAGGCTGGCGCGACTCTTTCAGAGAGCTCGACAAGAAAGAGCGCCAGAAGGTGATTGAGCCTGCTATCCATCCGAAGAATGGACCGTTGTTGATGGGAGAGGTCGTGAATGTCGTGGCCGAACTGAGTCCAGATGATACGATTCTTGTTACCGATGTGGGTCAGAACCAGCTTTTCGCTACCCGTTATTTCAAGTACCACCACCATCGTAGTATTTGTACCAGCGGTGGTTTGGGAACGATGGGCTACGGCATGCCTGCAGCCATCGGAGCTACGTTTGCTGCTCCCGAGCGTACGGTCTGCTGCTTCATGGGCGACGGTGGCTTCCAGATGTGTATCGAGGAACTCGGCACTATCATGGAGCAGAAGAGCCCAGTGAAGATGATTGTGATGAACAACCACTATCTTGGCAATGTGCGTCAGTGGCAGGATATGTTCTGGCTGCGCCGTAAGTCGTTCACGAAGATGATGAATCCCGACTACTCGCTTATTGCGAAGGGCTATGGCATTGCTTACGAGGCCGTCTCTGACCGTCAGGATCTGGCTGCTGCTGTCAAGCGCATGCTTACCACAGATGGCCCGTTCATCCTCGAGTGTCAGATCAAGGAAGAAGACAATGTGCTGCCGATGACCCCTCCAGGCATGAATGTGAATGATATGAAGTTGGAGATATAGAAGTGAAAAATGAGAAGTGATGGAAGATAATAAGAAGAAGAAACTATATACATTGTTAGTGTATTCAGAGAACGTGGCAGGTATTCTGAATCAGGTGACGGCCGTATTTACGCGTCGTCAGGTGAATATCGAGAGTCTGAACGTATCTGCCTCCAGCATCCCTGGTGTGCATAAGTACACCATTACCGCCTGGAGCGACGAAGACCAGATTATCAAGATTGCTCGTCAGATAGAAAAGAAGATTGATGTCATCAAGGCCAACTATTTCACTGACGATCAGTTGTTTATCCGTGAGTCGGGTCTTTACAAGCTAGCTACGCCGATGGTTTTGGAAAATTCTGAGATCTCGCGCACCATCCGCCGTTTCGATGCCCAGATTATTGAGGTGAACCCCACCTATACCATCGTGATGAAGCACGGCGTCACCGAGGACATCATCTCCCTCTTCCGTGCCCTCGACACCTTCGGCTGTGTACTCCAGTACACCCGCTCTGGCCGTATCGCCGTCACCCGAGGCATGCAGGAGCAAGTCAGCGAGTTCCTCGAACAGCGCGAACAAGAACAATAGACAATAATAGATAAAATAATACCCCCGCCAATTGGCGAGGGTATTATTTTGCAATGGCTTTAGCCAAGAATTACTTCAAGTACCAATCAGTATTTTCTTTACCTCCAGATGTAGACCAACCAATGAAGTCCGGATAGAGCGAGTCAATCTTCTTGCTCTCATTGTCACGTAAAAGAATCGTATTCTTGAATGACTCAACTGTTACACCAGAGAGGAAGAATGCGAACGGATAGTTTCCTTCCCTTACGTAATACTTCTTTGCATCGAGATCAGAGAGGTCATCTTTCGTACCGAAGTAACTCTTTATCACTTTACTGGTTGGAGCTTCAAACGGAATATGCACTTCCCAACGGGTCTCGCCTTCAACCCCAGAAGTCTCATCTCTATAGATGAAAG
This sequence comes from uncultured Prevotella sp., assembly GCA_900318395.1. Classification (GTDB taxonomy): domain Bacteria; phylum Bacteroidota; class Bacteroidia; order Bacteroidales; family Bacteroidaceae; genus Prevotella. The sequence continues at coordinate 22,719 of ONKL01000001.1, read as the reverse complement.
CCTTAACATCTGCTGTCTTGTCTGTCGCAATTCTATCGTTGTACTCAATCTCAAGGATGTATGTCGTACCTTGATTTCCCTTAATATCACTCGTCAATAAATAAGTGTCGCCATCTTTCGTGAAGTTAGCACTCTCTTCCTGGTTATTCTTGCTGGTCTTCATGGTGACACTCTTGACGCCCGACTTTGTCTTGACTGTGACGGCCAATCCACTTGTTAACGTCACATAGTTAAGATATGTAGTCAGATTGATAGTCTCCTTGTAGATCTTATAGTCAGGATTTGAAATACTAGCATCAGGAGCTTTCCAAGTGAAATCACGACGATAATCTATAACGGCATCGTTCAGGTCATAATCACCCTTATCAGGCCAAAGATCCTCAAAGCCGTAGACACCGTATTCGGAAGTAATCTTTTCGCCTGGCTCTGGGATCTTATTAAATACACCTACCGGCTTCATAGCAATAATGAAATCGTCGAAGTCATCATCGTTACAAGCATCTTCGAAAGAAACGATGGCATATTGCTGTCCCTGAGCATTTTTATAGGCGAACTTAGCTGTACGAGCCTTGCCCTCTGGGTTGGGTTTAGCATAAGTACCATTATCCACGTCTTCCAAAGATTGGTCAACCTCGCAATATGATAGACCATCCGTAGTCGTAGCCCACGAATTGTACTGACGTCCGAGATTATAACCAGGTGTTCTGTTCGCGCCTTTATATGAAGAGTTGTAATAGTTTTTACTTCCCTTAGATGCCTGCATACCCCATCCGTTCGTCTTCAGGATAAAACCAATTTTAGTTCCAGCAGGGAATATTGGGGTATCGTCAGCATAACTACCGCTTGCAATGTTCGGATAATATTTCAGCAACACAACGTCTTGTTCGCGATTCAAATTCAATGCAATATTTCCGTCATATTTGTTGCCTTTACTCTTGATGAAATCCGATTTTCCATCCTGCGTATTGGGGAACAGCATGATGATGTTCAGATTCTCTTTTGTCGGAACATCGCCTGTGTAATAATAGTAGCCTACCGTATTATTCCAGCAAGTATTACTACCAATCACAGTAACGGCCACCTTACTATCTTGCGTCAAATACAGATCGTAAGCCAACCTATAATTTTGAGGACAACTCTTTTTGTTCGTCAGTGCCACACCAATGGTATTCTTGATGCCAGTCAGCTCATCTGCTGAGAATGACATGTCTTCATAGTCCTTATCAGTAGATTTCATCAAGTAGTTGGGTCTTCCTGTTTCATCATCCCAGGTACCGAGTGGCGTGTGCCAAGGCTTATAGACCTGTTTCACTACGCTGCCATCTTTCCAATCCACAGTAGAATACAACTGAGCCAATGTTTCCAACCTATCCGTCTGCGCACCACGGGTCATCGCATATGCACCACGGGTTGCAGCACGAGAGGCACTCACTGTTGCAATTGCACTACCATTCACAACATCGCACTCGATCAGCTTGTCTGACACAAAGAAATTACCTGTGTAAACATAGAGATGCTTGGCGTAGGCGGGTAATGAAACAGAGGAATTAAACTTACCTGAGGCATCTGTAAATGCCTCAAATACTGGCAAGACATTTTCCTTCAAGGCCGGATCATCGTCATCGGTCATAGGATTTTCGGCATAAATGCTGAAAAACACAGAACCTGCCTTGCTTGCAGAGTAATCAACGGCAAGATTTACGGATTGAGTCGTGGAAAAGTCAAACGTGTTAGCCTCTACCTTAATTTCAGGCTCGGGTTTATCACCGCTGCTGATATTAGGGTCATACAAATCTTTTGATTTCGAGCAGCTGGCCAATACTAAAAGGCCGATGGCTGCAAAAGTTGTCATCCTTTTCATATACATTTGTGTTAGTTGATAAAATCTACTTTAAATCTATGCAAAGGTACGAAGAAATGCCTGTTTTTCATATATAGATAATCAATAATTAAGAAATATTAACCAAAAATGAGACCAAATGCATGCCGCATAGCCTGAAATTGATAATTAAGTGCCGCTTATCCGACAAGAAGTGGCTCTTAATTCTGAGAAATAGCGTTGTTTTTTTGAGAGAGAGGCATCTGTGACTGGTATCATGGACTCTCAAATCTGACAGATGACAGTTGACAGTTAGCGATGCCGAAAATGCGCTTCGGATGGAAATTGAATAATATGTTAATTGTATATTATTGATTATTAGCTAGATATATAATATTTTTAAAGTAAAAATCCTTATTTCTTCAGCAGCTGGCAGAATCGAAAAGTGAAACTGTCAACTGTCATCTGTCATCTGGGATGGAAAAATATAAAAATGGAGGATGTAAATTTGGTATTTTGCACGAATTGCATTACCTTTGCAGGCATTATGGAAAGTAAACTCTTAAAACTTGACCCTCCTTACCATATTATATATGCAGGAGGAAAGACAGGCCGACATGTGGCCACGCTGATGATGTGGGAAGAACCAGAGCCAGGCAGCACCATGTTGCCCTATACTGCCAGCTACCCAGTAATCGCTCAGGGCAACCAGATGCCTCAGGGTAGCTTGGTGGGCGATAGTATTCTTGAAGACTGCCGTGTCGTTTGCCGTGAGGATAACATGCGGATTACCCTTTATAAGTTTGCTGAACTTGTAAAGTTTGACTTCGAACAGCTGAATCCCGTTGAGGCTGGCCATCTGTGGGATCAGCTGGTCGGTCTTGGCGTAGAGATGGATTTCCCCAAGAGCAAGGAATCTGGCGAAGAGAAGACAGAATTCGAAGTGTGCCTCTATTTCTTCGGCACTCAGCGTCATTTGAAGGTGGACAGCAATCTCAGCACGGGATTCTGTTTCCATGCCGAAGGTAGTGCCGAGGAGGTGTATCAGCAGTTGCATTATCAGCATCAGATCTATGAGGCGATGTTCTGCTCAAGGAATCTCGTGATTACTTTCGAGACCAATGACGGTTTTGAGATGGAGCAGGAGATAGTGGATCGGCTGAATCAGCTGCACGAGGATTAACAGGATGTCTGTACCTATGGAAGAGAAACAGTTACTCCCAGCTATTCCCGTTGACTTCGTGGTGACAACGGGACTGAAGGCGAATGCTACTGAGGCCAAGCGCCGACCATACATCTCGCTTATCACCGACTGGGCCCGCCATGAGGGAATGGCTGAGGCTTCTGAGTCATACATCAGCAGGCTGAGGCTAGAGGGCAGCCAAGTGGCTCAGCTGAATGAACAGGCTCTCAAGGTGTTGCTGAAGCCTAAGTATCGCGATGTAGAGAGCATCGCGCTGCTAAGGCAAATACTGGCGGAGGTGGATATCAGAATCAGGCAGAATCCAAACACTTGGACTTGGGCTCATGTGATGCGGGTGATGAGCGATGGCGGCATTCTCTACACAAACATTAATTCGCAGTTTGACAATCTTGTGTGCGGCCTGGTTCCTGGCAAGAAGAAAGACTCTGTGAGAAAGAACGGCGATTACATGATTATGAAGCCTACAGCCTCGTGGGAACGCTGGGGAGGCGACGGGCGGCACGTGCAGAATGAGGCTCATCACTACATGATGTGCAAGGAGATTTATCAGGAGTTCAAGGGGCTGATAGAGCGACAATAATTTCCAAGTCTTTCCAAATTTTTCCAAATCGCGCTTTGCGGTTTGGATTTACCTTGTTTTGACCTTAAATCACCCGTTTTCGATGGCTCGAAAGGCACTCTCCAAGGGGCTTCGCGGGAATCTCGATTTTTTTTTATTACCTTTGCAGTAGTGAAAATCGTAAGAGAAAGCGAAAACGGATTATTAATCAAAATTATTATATAATGACAAAAACAACAATCTCAATCAATGCAGCCCTGAATGCTCCACAGAGCAAGGGCTATGTGTACGAAACGTCACTCGACAAGTATTTCGAGCTGACAAGAAATGGACAGCTGACCCAGCTGGTCGGCTTGATTCGCCAGACGGAGGATGTGTCTCAGCGCCGCGAACTGAAGCAGAACCTTCCTATCCGCTGTCCTCACTATTTCAGGTTCAAGGATAATCGTCGCAATCAGGCGTCGATTATTCCAGAAGCCTTTACTTTCCAAACCAGTGTCGATATCGACATTGTGGAACAGGTGGAACCTGCTCTCGGTCGCGCGTACCTTCTTAATAATATGGAGGGCGGCCAGTGGCAGGGACATCTGCTCCATGCAGAGCGATCGGCTTCGGGTAAGCTCCACCTCGACATCCGTATCCCTGTGGGCATGACCATCGAAGAGGCGCAGCGAGCCTACACGGAAACCCTCGGCGTGGAATTCGACACAAACTGCATCTCGCCCGAGCGTGCCATCTACATCACTGATGCTGCCTCGCAGTTGTACACATCAGACGACTGGTATGCCCAACTTCCTGAAGAGGAGTTGGCGCTCCGCCGAAAGGCATACACTGATCGAGGGCTCGACATCGACGGGCGTCAGCGCCATTCTGCACCCATGTCGAATCTGGATAATCTTTCCATGTGTTCGCATGAATCCCAAAATGGATTGATGGCTCAGGAGTACCCTATGGAGTATAAGGGCATACCTTATTCCATGATTATCGACGAACTGACCAAGGTGATGAACGGCAGCCCAGTGCACGGCGAGCGCAACTGCTTCATCTACCACATGGCGTGCCATCTGCGTGCTATCTGTAATGGAGAGTCTGCATGGATCCGTCAGATCATGCCCGACTTCGGTGAGGATCGTAAGCGCGTGGATGAGACCATCGAAAATGCCTGCACCTATTCAAAGTCGATGACGATGAGTAAGGAGTTGAAGCAGGCTATCTGGCAGGCTGGCGAACAGATCCGCACTGACAAAGGACAGAGCAGTAATGGCCTGCATCTTCAGCCCCAGATGCCGCCCGTGCTGCCGAAGCCTCTGGATATCGTGGTTTCGAAAGCACCGATGATTTATCATCCTGCCATTGCAAACCACTCGTTTACCTCCTTCGCTACCTACACGGGAGGCCTGAAGTTGAGGTACTACGACAAACGTATTATTGAAGCCACTCAAATCAACGGGTTCGTGGCTGCCAGTTCATCAGGAAAGTCGTGTATCAAGGAACCGCTGAAGGCCATTGTGGGTCCCTTGAAGGAAAGGGATTCCGTGAATCGCGAGAGGGAACGTCAATGGATAGATGAATGTGAACGCCTTGGATCCAATAAGGATAAGCCTGAACGTCCTGAGGGTCTTTTTTATCAGTGTGTAAAATCTGATACGACGGCAGCGGCTTTTGTGAAACTGTCGGATTATGCAGAGAGGGCCGGTGACAAGGCACTGTGGATGATCTTGGATGAGGTGGATATGTTCTACGATCTGGCTGGAGGCAAGAAGACGAAGGTGACACAAATCTTGCGCCGTAATTATGACACCGATGAATACGGACAGGAGCGAGCCGGTAATGAAGCGGTGCGCGCAGATACCATCCTTCGTGCTAACATCTCGTTTTCTGCAACAGAAAATAGTGCAAAAGGCTTTTTCAATGGGCAGATCGAGAACGGCACCTTATCACGTGTCAGTTTCAGTACCATTGTCAATGATGATCCATACGATTTGCCAATGTTTGGTAACTATGATGAGAAATACTTTGCCAAGCTCCAGCCTTACATAGAACGTCTGGAGAAGGCCCATGGACAAATCGTTGATTGCAAACAAGCAAGGGATCTGGCAAAAGAACTGATCTTCCTCGTGATAGATCGTCATAGTGTGATGGAAAGCAATGCTTACAAGGCTCTGGGGCTCCGTAGTGTGGAGTCGGCTTTCCGTAAGGCCTGTCTGCTCTACGTGATGAATAATCGTAAGTGGAATCAGAGCATCGCAGACTTTATGCGCTGGACTTTTGAGTACGATATGTGGGTGAAGATGAGGGTGTTTGGCGAGATGGCAGCAGAGGCATTCGGTGACATTGCAAGCCCCAAAGTGCACAAGGGCCCAGCGAATCTGCTGGAGCAGTTGAATGATGCCTTTTCGATAGACGACCTGTTAAAAGTCCGTAACAAGGGGACATCGCCAGATCAGGTGGAAAAAGCCACCAATCTGGTGAGTCAATGGAAAAAGCGAGGTTTCATAGAGTATGTCGTCAATGCCGATGGCACGAAGGACTACAAGAAGACCGAAACCTATCTCGCTTCACGGCAATCCGCAGCCTAAGGCTTTCCATTTACCACGCGATATGACACAAAGTGCCATCCATGCGGCAAAAAAGCCTATGCTTATTGATTTTCTCATACTAAATTTGTCCTTATGTTGAATAATCTGGCTACAAATATACAAATAATCCTAGAAAAATTACTAATTTTGCACCCAGTTTTAGGATTGTTTATGAAGATAGTATGGATAAGGTAGGAATATACGAGTTTATGGCAGAGCCGTTTCACTGTGATTTCTCGCAGCGGCTCTTTATGGGACACTTGGGGAACCACATGCTGAATGCAGCTGATTTTCACTCTACGGATCGCGGCTTCGGCATGCGCTACCTGATGACCATCCAGCGCAGTTGGGTGCTCTCACGACTGGCCATCGAGATGGAGGAGATGCCAAAGATGTACACGAAGTTTAACGTGGAGACTTGGGTGGAGAGTGCGATGCGCTACTTCACGAGTCGTAACTTCCGTGTGGTCGATAACGAGGGTAGGGTGTATGGCTATGGCCGCTCGATTTGGGCGATGATCGACACGGATACCCGTCAGCCGACGGATATCTTTGCCATCGACAACAGAGCTATCGACAACTGGATTGAGAAAGACAAGGAGTGCCCCATCGACAAGGGTGGGCGCGTGAAGATGGGTGACGGTGCGGAACTGGTGCGCACTATCGACACCTATTATAATGATGTGGACATCAATGGCCATATCAATTCTGTGAAGTATATTGAGCACGTGCTGGACCTCTGGGATATCGACTGGTATCGTGAGCACCAGATTAAGCGCTTCGAGATTGCCTACGTGGCTGAGGCGCATCAGGGTGACAGGCTGAGCTTCTATCGTGAGCAGACGGGTGAGAACGAGTATTGTGTACGTATCTGTAAGACGGATGCCGCTACGGGCGAGGAAATCGAAACGTGTAGGAGCAAGATCATATTTTTAGGTTAAAAATCGGGCTATATCGCTCAAAATTGTGATTTTGACCTACGGTCGAAGGTACCCATGCTCGAAAAAACTCAAATATTATTTGGTTTTTTACTCACTTATTTGTACCTTTGCAACCGATTTCTAAGTTAACCCCTCGTTGGCGTTTCGAGTAAGCGCTAAGTGGACTGACCAGAAGACGGTGGTAATCACCAAACGTCCGGCTCTCGTGAAGGGCTGGCATGGTACGCAAGGGAAAATATTAACATTAAACATTTAAAATTAAAATGGCAGAAATGAATTTTGGTGGCGTGATGGAAACTGTAGTCACCAGCAAGGAGTTCTCTTTGGAGAAAGCACGTGAAGTATTGAAGAATGAGACCATCGCCGTGATCGGTTATGGTGTACAGGGTCCTGGCCAGGCTTGCAACCTGCGTGACAATGGTTTCAATGTGATTGTTGGCCAGCGTCAGGGTAAGACCTACGACAAGGCTGTGGCTGACGGTTGGGTTCCTGGTGAGACACTGTTCTCTATCGAGGAGGCCGCTGAGAAGGGTACCATTCTCTGTATGCTTCTGAGCGATGCTGGTCAGATTCAGCAGTGGCCCACTATTAAGAAATATCTGAAGCCTGGTAAAACGCTGTACTACAGCCATGGCTTTGCCATCAACTGGAGCGATCGCACAGGTGTTATTCCTCCAAAGGATGTCGATGTGATTATGGTGGCTCCTAAGGGTTCAGGTACCAGCCTCCGCACCATGTTCTGCGAGGGTCGCGGTCTGAACTGCTCTTATGCCATTTATCAGGATGCTACTGGCAAGGCTAAGGATAAGACTCTGGCCTTTGGTATCGGTATCGGTGCAGGCTACATGTTTGAGACTACCTTCCAGCGCGAGGCTACCAGTGACTTGACTGGTGAGCGCGGAAGTCTGATGGGTGCTATTCAGGGTCTGCTGCTGGCACAGTATGAGGTGCTTCGCGAGCATGGACACTCTCCCTCTGAGGCCTTCAACGAGACTGTTGAGGAGCTGACTCAGAGCCTTGGCCCGCTCTTCGGTGCAAAGGGTATGGACTGGATGTACGCCAATTGTTCGACTACCGCTCAGCGCGGTGCTCTCGACTGGGCTCCCCGTTTCCACGATGCCATCAAGCCTGTTATGGAGTGGCTTTACTACTCTGTCCAGACTGGTAACGAGGCTCAGATCACCATCGATGCCAACTCGAAGCCCGACTACCGTGCAGGTCTGGAGAAAGAGCTCGAGGCCATGCGCAATCAGGAGATGTGGCGCGCTGGCGAGACCGTGCGCAAGCTGCGTCCTGAGAACCAAGACGTATAAACAATAGGATTGCGGGGGTGCGTAGCGCACCTCCGCAATTCATTTAAAATAAAAGGATAACAAAACAACTTATGGGAGGATTCTTTGGAACCATCGCCACGAAAAGCTGTGTGAACGACCTGTTCTATGGCACTGATTACAATTCGCATTTAGGTACGAAGCGAGCCGGTATGGTCATGTTTGACAAGGAGACTGGCTTCAGCAGGAAGATTCACAATCTGGAGCGAGATTATTTCCGCTCGAAGTTCGAGGACGAACTTGACTCGTTTTCGGGCAATCAGGGTATCGGCGTCATCAGCGACACAGATCCGCAGCCTATCATCGTGAATTCCCACCTTGGGCGCTACGCTGTGGTGACGGTGGCAAAAATCAACAACCTCAGAGAGATTGCTGATGAGCTGTTAGAGCGCAGAATGCACTTCAGCGAGCTCTCTGCCAACACCATCAACCAGACTGAACTCGTCGCATTACTTATTAATATGGGTCGCACCTTTGTAGAAGGTATCAATCTGGTTTATAGCAAGATAAATGGCTCTTGCTCGATGCTGATCATGACAGAGAAAGGGCTGATAGCAGCTCGTGACTTCTTGGGCCGTACACCCATTGTGATTGGGAAAAAGGATGGTGCCTACGCCGTTTCGAGTGAGTCGACAAGTTTCCCTAATCTGGAATACCATCGTGTGCGGGATCTGGGGCCTGGTGAGATAGTCTTTCTGACTGCCGACTCGTTGGAGGTGCTACAGGAACCACTGAAGCGCGAGCAGATTTGTTCGTTCCTCTGGGTTTACTATGGATTCCCCGCTTCAGACTATAATGGAATCAACGTTGAGGCTGTACGCGAGCGTAACGGCGAGATGATGGGTGCGAAGGATGATACAGAAGTGGATTGCGTCTGTGGTGTGCCTGACTCAGGTGTAGGAATGGCACTGGGCTATGCTGATGGCAAGGGTGTCCCCTATAAGCGTGCTGTCCTGAAATACACACCGACATGGCCCCGCTCGTTTACACCTGGCAATCAGGAACGTCGTGCACTGGTGGCCAAGATGAAACTGATTCCGAACCCTGCGTTGCTGAAGGATCAGCGCGTGGTATTCTGCGATGACTCAATCGTGCGCGGTACACAGCTGAAGGATAATGTGAAGACTTTCTTTGAGTATGGTGCCAAGGAGGTACACTGCCGTATCTCGTGTCCACCACTAGTCTATGGCTGTCCGTTCATCGGCTTCACTTCATCAAAAAGTGATATGGAGCTGATTACCCGTCGCATTATCAAGGACTTTGAGGGCGATGACAAGAAAAATCTGGAAAAATATGCGCAGACAGATTCGCCAGAATACAAGCGGATGGTAGATGAAATAGCCAAACGACTGGGGTTGACATCGCTGAAGTTTGCCAAGCTGGAGGATTTGGTGGAGGCCATCGGCATGCCGAAGTGCAAGCTATGTACACACTGTTTTGATGGCTCAAGCTACTGCCATGAGCGTGACATGGAGGATGAGCGTCAGCTGAAATTGGATTTTTAGGAGTTTATAGTTTGAAGTTTATAGACGGGTGAGGAGACCGTCATCCTGACGGATGTACTCTTCCTGAAAAAGATAATCGATCGCGGCATTCAGTTCGTCGGAAGGCAACTGAATGTCGCGTAAGTCTGTAATAGGGTGGGGCTTGCCGTCGTCGAGCAGATCCAGAATCTTCTCCATGGCCTCGTTGAGGCGGGGTTCGGACACCATGCCTTCTGGACGGTGACTGAGACAGACATCACACTGGCGGCAGTCGTGGTCGTTGTCTTCCCCAAAATAGCGGAGCAACTGACGACTGCGGCAGACGCTATCGTTGGTGGCATAGGCAATCATGGCGTGGATGCGCTCAGCAAACTGCGCCTTTCGCTCCTCATAGATGACGGGCATGAGCTGGATATGCTCTTTATCCTCGCGCCTTTGAGCATAACGGATATAGGGCGTCTTCTTCTGTGGAATGAAGTGGAGGATATGGCGCTGACTAAGATTCTTCAGTATCAGGTAAACCTGTTGGGACTGCAGGCCGCATTGTTGGGCAATGAATGATTCGTCGATATAATTATAATCGGTGAAGAGTCCACCATAGTTGCGTAACAGGGCCGTAATGACACGCTCTTCATTGTCAGTATTGTTCTCCAGACGGTAGAGCTCGTTGCGGCTCACGGTAAACATAACGCGTGCTTGATTGTCCTGTTCCTCCGTGTATTCGATATAACCTGCACGGTTGAGAATCTTGAGGGCAGAGTCGACCTGAATAGGAAAATGACGGAAGGTGTGACAGAACTTATCTATGTTAAACTCGAAGGTGTGATTATAGCCAGAGCCAACACCTATTTGATAAAAATAAGCGAGGTGCTCGTAGACCTCACGGATGAAATCTTTCTCAGGGAAAGTGTCGGAGATTCGCTTTTCGAGTTTGCGGTGGTCGGCATCATTATATAGCAACACTGCATAAGCTTTCTGTCCGTCGCGCCCAGCACGTCCAGCCTCCTGAAAGTAGGCCTCGACACTATCAGGGCAATCGACATGGATAACCACCCGCACATCGGGCTTGTCGATACCCATTCCAAAAGCATTTGTCGCTACCATCACACGGGTCTTGTCGTTCTGCCAGGCTATCTGGCGCTCATCTTTTGTGGCAGTGTCGAGCCCCGCATGATAGAAGGTGGCAGAGATGCCTGCCTCGTTGAGCAGTTCGGCAAACTCCTTGGTGCGGCGGCGGCTACGGGTGTAGACGATGGCCGTCCCCTTGACATTTTGGAGGATATGAATGAGTTGCTCGCGCTTATCTGTGGTCTGACGAACGACATAAGCAAGGTTCCTCCGCTCGAAGCTCATGCGGAAGACATTAAATGGAATATGACTATTCTCATTCCACATTCCACATTCCACATTCCTCGATAACTTATCGCAGATATCATCTACGACCTGAGGTGTTGCTGTGGCCGTGAGCGCCAGCACGGGTATACCAGGGAGAAACTTGCGTATCTTCGCAATCTCAAGGTAAGAGGGGCGGAAATCATAACCCCACTGTGAGATGCAGTGTGCCTCGTCGACAGTGATGAAACTGACGTGCATATGGCGGAGTTTCGTCTGGAACAGTTCAGAAGAGAGACGTTCAGGGGAAACATAGAGGATCTTCACGGCACCGAAGATGCAATTCTCGAGGGTGATGACAATCTCTTCGCGGGTGAGCCCCGAATAAATAGCTGCAGCACGGATGCCACGGCGGCGGAGGTTCTCTACCTGATCCTTCATCAGGGCGATGAGGGGAGTAATCACAATACAAGTGCCTTCCTTTGAAAGGGCAGGCACTTGAAACGTGATGGATTTTCCACCTCCTGTAGGCATCAGTCCCAATGTGTCGTGACCGCTACCTATTGACTCGATGATCTCGCGCTGAATACCACGGAAATCATCATAGCCCCAGTATTGGCGGAGGATGTCCTGATAGGATGTCATTCTGTTTCGGAAGGCTCTGACGGCTGGATATCCTCAATCTGCAGCTGTACCTCGCTGCGCTTGTAGATATTGTCTTCGATGGTGTAGACGATATCAAACGAGCGTTTTGACTTGATGTATCGCGCAGACGCACTCTGTCCGAAAGCGATGCCATTGAGGACATTGCTTGACTTGGAGTCAACGAGCTCGAGTTTGATATGCTCCTGCTGGCGTCCCACCACCTTTGAGGTACCGTAATCGTAGACATTACGGGTGCAGAAGAGTGGCTTTGGATTGTCAGGACCGTGGGGCGCAAACTTCTTCAGGTCGTTGTGCAACTTCTTCGTAACATCCTTGAAATCGATGACGGCATTGATGTCGAGCGTTGCTTCCGTCTGCTCGGGCAAGATATGCTCAGTGACATATTTCTGGAAACGGCGACGGAACTCGGGGATATTTTCAATCTTCATAGAGAGACCAACGGCATAAGTGTGACCACCGAAGTTCTCGAGCAGGTCACGACAACTCTTGATGGCATCATAGAGGTCATAGCCTGCTACACTGCGGGCAGAACCCGTAGCCAGACCGTTGTGCTTGGTGAGCACCACCGTCGGACGATAATAGAGTTCCGTCAGTCGAGAGGCAACAATACCAATGACGCCCTTCTTCCAGTTCTCATCGTAGAGTACGATGCTGGAGTGGTGCTTCTGACTTTCGAGCTCAGCTACAATCTGATTGGCCTCCTCTGTCATCTGCTTGTCGACATCCTTGCGCTGCTCGTTGTATTCATTAATCAGATTGGCTTCAGCCAAAGCCTTGTTGAAATCGCGCTCTACCAACAGGTCGACAGCCTCAGTACCGTTCTGCATACGCCCAGAGGCGTTGATGCGCGGCCCGATCTTGAACACGATATCGCTCATTGTAATCTCGCGGCCTGTCAGTCCGCAGATCTCAATGATGGATTTCAGGCCTACTGAAGGATTGGTGTTCAACTGTTTCAGTCCGTGGAAGGCAAGGATGCGGTTCTCACCCATGATGGGTACGATATCGGCGGCAATGCTGACCGCACAAAAATCGAGTAGGGGAATGAGTCGCGAGAAGGGAATGCCGTTGTTCTTGGCAAAAGCCTGCATAAACTTGAAGCCTACACCGCATCCGCAGAGATGCTTGAAGGGGTAGGTAGAGTCTTCACGCTTAGGATTCAGAATAGCCACTGCATTGGGCAATTCATCATCAGGCACGTGGTGATCACAGATAATGAAATCGATGCCCAGGCTCTTCGCATAGGCGATTTCATCGATTGCCTTAATGCCGCAATCCAGCACAATAATAAGTTTGATATCATGTTCAGCTGCATAGTCCAATCCCTTTTTGCTGATACCATAACCCTCTTCATAACGATCGGGAATATAGTACTCAATGTTAGAGTAGAACTGCAGTAAGAACTTGTACACCAAAGCTACCGCCGTACATCCGTCGACATCATAGTCGCCATACACCATGATACGCTCTTTGCGCCCCATAGCATCGTTCAGCCTGTCGACTGCCACGTCCATGTCGTTCATCAGGAACGGGTCAATCAGTTCGTTTAGCATCGGACGGAAGAAGCGCTTGGCTGCACTCTCCGTCTTGATACCGCGCTGAATGAGCAGGTCTGCGAGAATCGGACTCATGCCGATCTTCTCTCCCAGCTCCTTAGCTGCCGTCTGTCGTTCTGATGTTGGTGGTTCGTAATTCCATTTGAAATGCATTTATATATTATTTTTATTCTTATCGCTTCGGTGGCTATAAAGCCCAATAAGGCAATATAGCGCCCAAAGGTAAGCATAAAAAATGAAAAAACGGCATAATCTGCCCAAAAATTAACAGATTATGCCATTTTTTACCTAAAAAGGATGATAAATGTCCCTAAATTCCGAGTTTTTTGCGAATTTCTGCGGGGATAGCGTTCTTATTGATAAGGAAATCCATCGTGTTGGCAGCGATGAAAGTCTTGGTCATATACCAGGTGCCCTTATAATCACCGCTCTCGCCCCATGAATTCTTTACCATATAATACTCTTTGCCGTTCTGATCCTTGGCTACACCATAGATGAGCATACCATGGTCGTCGGTAAGTTCCCAGTTGTCGAAACGCTCCTGGCGCAGCTCCTGTGTAGCAACGATCTCAGGTACAGTGCAACCCAGAGAGTCGATAACATCGTGCTTCTTGCTGGCAGTCATCTTCAGCCATTTGGCCATATCGCTGCCCTGTAGGCTCTGAGTTGCCTTACTGTCGATGGCATAGGCCAGACCCTTGCGGGTGAAACCATCCTCTGACACGTCACCACCCCAGGCAATGGTATAACCCTGATTGATAGCATTGTCGATGATCTGCATCATCTCGTCCATAGGCAGGTTATAGCTCAGCGGGAAGCGCCAGTTGTCCTGTACCTCTACAGCGAAGGCTGTGTAGAAGGGGTGATGGGTGAAACTGGTGATGCTCACGTAGTCGTTGAGGTTGATGCCAAGGCTGGCAGCAAAACTCTTCGGTGTGTACTCCTTGCCTTCATAGGTGAACTTCTCAGGACACTTTCCGAGGTAAGCGTCGAGGATGCCCTGCATACCGTTCTTCCATGCGTTGCTGATTTTCTTTGCATCGCTTTTGGCAACAGCTGCTACATAAGGCTCCAGCACGCCAAAGAACTCGTTGAAGTTGTTGAGTGAGTCGCCGTAGAGTGAGCCTGGGAAAGGCATGGCTTCCTCAGGACAGATACCGTGGGTCTTCAGGGTCTGAAGTACATCCTCAGAGGAACCACCCTGTGCAAACTGGCAGTCGCCATGATAGCGAACTACTTGGATGGCACGTTCCAGATAAGTCTTGTTGGCTACGAAACTCTCGCAGAGGTCGTACGTCTTGCCTGTGGCTTTCAGAATCTCCGCCTCGAAGAATGAGAGGGTAGAGTAATCCCAACAGGTACCCGAGCGATTCTGGTCTTTCACACTTGTGATAGGATTCTCCTTGATGATTGTGAAGACGGGTTTGTTCGCGTCTTTTGCTGGCGCCTTCTTTTTGGCAGCCGAAGCACTGACGGCAATCATTGCCATGAGTGCGATAGTTAGAACTTTTCTCATAATGATTATTGTTGTTTGAAATTGGAATTGTCTAGTTGTTTGTCGCCATAAAGGCTTCGAGTTCCTGTGGATGGTAGGGAATGCGTTTCGTACCAAGGAAACGGCAGCCGTCCTTTGTGATGAGGATATCGTCCTCAATGCGGATACCGCCAAAGTCCTTGTAAGTCTCAAGCTTATCGAAATTGATGAACTCCTTGCAATGTCCGCTGGTCTTCCAGTCGTCGATGAGGGCGGGGATGAAGTAGATGCCAGGTTCGTCGGTAAGCACGAAACCTTCTTCGAGCTTGCGGCCCATACGTAGACAGTTCGTACCAAACTGTTCGAGATTCGGACGTGTCTCTTCGTCGAAACCTACATAGATCTGTCCCAATCCTTCCATGTCGTGAACGTCCATACCCATCATGTGTCCCAGTCCGTGAGGCAGGAACATGGCGTGGGCACCAGCGGCAACGGCTGCATCGGTATCACCCTTCATCAGTCCGAGTTCTTTCAGACGCTCAGTCATCAGACGGCAGACGACCAGATGTACATCCATATATTTCACGCCGGGCTTGGCCACATCGAGCACATAGTCGTGACAGGCCTCGACGATGGAGTAGATCTCCAGCTGGCGCTGCGAGAACTTGCCGTTGACGGGCATAGTACGAGTGTTGTCGGAGCAATAGTCATCAAGTTCACAGCCAGCATCGCAGAGGGCCAGCCGTCCAGCTTCGAGTTTGGCATCAGAGGGATTGCCATGCATAATCTCGCCATGCTGGGAGAAGATGGTGGCGAAGCTGACACCTTGAGCCAGACTACGGGCAATGCCATCGACCTGTCCGCCGATGAAGCGTTCGGTGACGCCCGGACGTATCAACAGCTGGGCGGTGGTATGCATGGCATAACCTACGTCACAGGCCCGTTCGATGGCTTCGATTTCCTGTAACTCTTTAGTTGAACGCATCTTCACAACAGCCTGGATCAGAGCGAGTGACGCTTTCTCCTTTTGTTGCGAAGGATGGATGCCAAGCAGATCCATGATCTGGATCTTTGTGTCGAAACGATAGGGGGGGAGGAAGTGAAGGGCTGATGTCTGATGTTTGATGTAAGATGTCAGCTGCGCCATGGGGGCGGTTTTCGTGATGCCTACCTCTGAGGCGAGGTCGGCTACCGACGGGGTGTAGCCCATCCACACGATATCTTCTACGTCGATATCGTCACCAAAGAGCCACTCTTCATCATTGTCGATATCAATGACGCCCACCAATCCGTCACGATGCTGTCCAAAATAATAGAGGAACGACGAGTCCTGTCTCATTGGCGCATAAGAGTTGGCGGGGTAGTTGGCTGGCGATTCGTTGTTTCCGAAGAGGATAATCACACCCTTGCCCACGAGCTTCTTTAACTCTTGGCGGCGCCTGATATAAGTGTCTTTACTAAACATATTTCTTTTATTTATTCAAAATTGATGCAAAGATACACTTTTTTTTAGACATAAGAACATAACAACCTGTTTTTTTATGTTTCTTTTGTTCTTTTGTCTCAAAAAAAATAGCTACCTTTGCGCCCAAATTTAAAATATAAGACAAATTAGAATCAATGGGAAAAGTAATTCTGACCGGTGACCGCCCCACCGGAAAACTTCATCTTGGGCACTATGTAGGTTCACTGCGCCGTCGTGTTCAGTTGCAGAATGCGGGCGATTATGACCGTATGTTCGTGTTTATGGCTGATGTCCAGGCGCTCACAGACAATGCTGACAATCCTGAGAAAATCCGCCAGAATATTATAGAAGTGGCTCTCGATTATCTGGCAGCAGGACTCGATCCCGAGAAGTGCGTGCTCTTTATCCAAAGTCAGATTCCTGAGCTTGCCGAGCTCACGACATATCTGATGAACCTTGTATCGGTAAGTCGTGTACAGCGTAATCCGACGGTGAAGACCGAAGTAAAGATGCGTGGCTTTGAGGGCGAGAGCATCCCCCTGGGATTCTTCTGCTATCCTGTTTCTCAGGCTGCAGACATCACCTTGTTTAAGGCAACTACTGTTCCTGCAGGTGAGGATCAGGAACCCATGCTCGAGGTAACTCGTGAACTGGCTCGTCGCTTTAATCAGGTTTATGCCCCAGTATTGGTAGAGCCTAATATTCTGTTGCCAGAGAACCTGACGGCTCGTCGCCTGCCAGGTACTGATGGTAAGGAGAAGATGTCGAAGTCGCTGGGCAACTGCATCTACCTCTCCGATTCGGCTGATGACGTTTGGCAGAAGGTACGCTCGATGTACACCGATCCTGAGCATGTCAACCTCAATGATCCTGGTCATGTAGAAGGCAATGCAGTATTTACTTATCTCGATGCCTTCTCATGTGATGAGGACTTCAAGGAGTTCTGGCCAGAGTATCAGAACCTTGACGAACTGAAGGATCACTACCGTCGTGGTGGTCTCGGTGATATGAAGTGTAAGAAATTCCTGAATCAGGTGCTTAATAAGTTCCTCGAGCCCATGCGCCAGCGTCGTGCTGAGTTTGAGAAGGATATCCCTGAGATCTATAATATTTTAAAGAAAGGTACGGAGCAGGCGCGCGAGGTGGGTGCTCAGACGATGGACGAAGTCCGAAAGGCGATGCGTATCGACTATTTCAACGATGCAGAACTCATTCGCCAGCAGACAGAGCGCTTCGCCAACAAATAAACTGAAATCCCCTCCTGGTAGGCGGGGATTTCTTATGGATTCTTGTTTTAGGATCAAATTTTGATTTTCTTGCGGAACACGGGTACTTTCTCTACAGGCTGAGCAGCCAGACATTCCTCGATGCTCTTGCCGCCAAGCGGATCGATGCCCTGTTCTATTTGTCGGCACAGTTCCATACGGATTTGGGCTGTCAGGCATCCGTCGCCTTGTATCTCTTTCAGCGTGAAGGTGCCGTCTGCATGTTTCTCCAATGACTCGCCAGCATAACAGGGCACTTGGCAATACTGACAATAGTCGTGCTGGCCGCAGACGGGAAATGCCTTTTTCTGATCGGCTTGGAGCATCTGCAGGCGCTGTGGGCTCAGAATAGCCTCCTTGAGCGACGCATGGTGCACATCGCCATACTTGATGGGGATATTACTGCACCCACTGACCACCCCACTGGGGGAGACGATAATCATACTATTGGCAGAACAGGGGAAACCATGCCTGCTGCCAAACTCATAACCGTCGGCTTTTCCGTCAGCAGGCACATGACTATTCGCAAGCGGATCCTTCAAGATGATACGCAGGGCTTCAGGGCGTGTCTGCAGATGTTCAATCAACGAGACATCGCCGTCGGCACCTGGTGACAGGACGCACGAGACCTCATTCTCTGCCCCCAGCTGACGAGCTATATCGCGCACCCCGTAATAGGTTCGGGTGTTCAGACGGAACACGGGCGTCTTGAGGTTCAGGGGCACAGGCCATTCTGCCATCTCCCTCAGCACCTTCATCGACTGCAACCATGAGCCGCTACGGCGTGTTATCTGATCGTGCACCTCTGCATCAGTGCTGTAGATTGACACGCTGAACTGTTGGAGCCCCAGGCGGGCCAAACGGCGTATCTTCTCGCTGCTGTTGAGCGCCAGGGCGTTGGTGAACAAGTTCACAGCCAGATTGCGCTCGTGCAAATAGTCGAGAATGTCCCAGCAGTGGGGATAGCTGAACGGATCACCGCCAGTGACGGTCACCTCAGGTATGCCTAATTCTACGGCTTCATCAATAATACGCTTATAATCTGCCAGTGTCAGCATATCTGGGCGCAGGCGGTGCTCCTCGTGCAGGTCGCTACGGGCCGCGCCTTCGTTAAAGCAATGCAGACAGCGCTCGCTGCAGGCATAAGTGATCTCAAAATTTAGAGTAACTCGAAGTTCCTCAGGTAAAGAGTTCTTATAGTCGTCCCCAGGCTCATAGCCCTTTGCACCAATGCAGGGTGGATTATCCTTTCGATATTGCTGCCACTCTTCGTCGGTGAACACATGATCATGTACGAGTCCGACAGGCATCAGCTGCTCGTGACAGAACGCAATGACCTGTTCCTCGGTAGCGCCTGTCACCGTGGCGATATGCGCTGTGTCAATAGGACATTCCCTCTTACCTGCCAGTACCTCATTGACCAGCAGAGCCGACACGTCTTCAAAAGTGTAGCAAGTGCCGTGAGCCGTATTGTACATGACAGCCCTCTGTGCCTGGCGGTTAAAAGCACCACAGGTGTATAGTGGGCGAATAAAGGTCATGGCTCGCTTCGGTTATAATTCAGATAGATGCAGTTGATACCGTTCATGTACTTGTGGTTGATATTCTTGCACAAGCGCGACAGGATGGCCCGTCGTAGGTGGTTCTCATCGATATCCACCAATTCCTCATCAGTATATTTATAAATTGGATTTCGCAGGGGACCCTTACTTTTCACCACTACCGTTAATTCCTTCTCCTTGTCGATGATACGCACATCGAAGGTTTCATTATCCTTAGAGGCTTCATGCGTTTCCACAATCTCATAGAGTAGTTCCTCCAGTGCCATATCCACAGCAAAACCGTCAGGCAGCTCGCATGCCTCTACAAAGGGATGCACCTGGGTCAGGAACGCTTCGACTCCCTCGGTGGTATAGGGCACGGAGAAAGTGACGGCGGGGTTTGATGGCACTGTATTCTCTAGCGTAGGCCAAGCATAGAGGGGATTCTTGCGATGCACCACATACGCCATTGCCACCATTACCAATAACAGGAGCCAAGAGGTGACGGGCAGGATATACCAGATGAGCTTAGGGGTATAGAGGGCCATGACGACAATAATGCCGATGGCTCCCACGTTGGTCACGATCTCTATCCATCGGCAGAGCTTCTGATGTCCCTGTACGAAGTAAAGCACACTCAGTGTCTCTGATATGGCATTGGGCAGAAAGGCGATGCTCATCAGACGGAACGGCGTATAGCACTGTGCTATCAGACTATCGTCGGCTCCATAGATTCTTGCAATCATGTCGGGGAAGAGGAATATCAGCAAGCTCACCGTCACCATCACCAGTATCAACATGCGGAAGATGCGTCGCGTGAGTATGCGGAAGCTGTCGTAGTCTTCTTCGCCCAACAGGATGCCGCCGATATTGGTAATGGCTGTATTCGAACCGGACAATGCTAGCATACAGATACCATTGATCTGGAAATAGATGGTAAAGAAATACATGCCGTCGGCACCGAGTTTCCCGATGACCAGCGAGTTCATGGTGAAGGCCAGAGCTGGTGCTAACAAGGCAGATATCAGCATGGGGAGCCCGATAGAAAAGCATTCACGATATTGCTTGATGCTACAGATCTTCTCCGGGCGTCTGAGACGGAATATCTTGCTGTTCTTGCGCATATAGCCTACCAGTGAGGTGAAAGCAAGCAGATTGCTGAGTCCTGAGGCAACCGACGCGCCAACCATGCCCATGTCAAACACGCCGCAAAGCAGCAGGTCGAAAATGACATTGAGTATCTGAGAGATGATGATACGTCGGGTGATGAGGCGCGGACTGCCGTTGGTAATGACATAAGAGATGGGCACACCGCAGACGGCTGCTATGAAGATGGCGAACATGTCGGCATGAATATAGGGCTTCAGCATGGGCAGCAACCGCTCATTGGCGGTAAGCATGTCTGCTACTACGTCGAGGAAAGGCAAAGTGAGGCCGATGACCAACAGCGTGGAGAAGATGACATAGTACAGGTGGTTATTGAACACCCGGTTCACCTTGTCGTAATTCTGGGCACCAATGCCTCGTGCGCTCAGGAAACTGGCGCCAGCACTCATCATACCGATGATGATAAACATACAGCTCGCAAAGGGCTGCCAGATACGGACAACTGACAGTGCATCGGGCGACACCAGATGAGTCACTACAATGGAGTCGGTGAAACCACCCAACTGTCTCATCAGGGCCGACATGACGGTCGCCAGGAAGAACGACCCGAACATGTTCTTCAATACATATTCATTATGCTGTATCATCTGCTAATCCTTCCCTTTTACACTTTTCACTTCTCACTTTTCACTTCTCACTTTTCACTTCTCATTCTATACACTGCCACACCTATCATCGTGAACTTGTCCTTCATATAAGTATAGGCATCCATGTTTGATAATCCTAATCCATCTGCGCTGGCATGATAGAAGTGAAGTCTGCCATCGATCCATTTGGCTATCAGCAGGTGCTTGACCTCCACGCCTCTTGCCCAGGTATGCTGATCACACACCACTGCCATGATGTCGCCATTGTGAATCACACCCAACTCCGAATCCTGCGGCATGTCCAGCAGTTCACGGGGGATATAGGTAAAGCGCACGCGCTGCTGCTGGCGAAGGGCGATGGCCTTGTAGTTGTTTTCGTCATCCATCTGAGGGCGGAACAGATGCTTGTTTCTGGTCATGTAGCTCGGCTGCATATCTTGCACCCCCGTAAAAGGGAAAACAGGCTCATCAGGGCTGATACGCTCCACGAATCCCTCTTTGATGGCCGACTGCATGATCCAGGTGAAGTAGTGGTTGCGGGTGGCAAACGAGACGACACCGTCCAGATAGTGCATCCGCCGATAGTAGTCCTTCAGGTCTGCCAGCGTGGTGCGCCCGTCTCTGTAGCAGAGCGCCAATGCCAGCACATCCTCCATCACGGTGGTACAGTCTACATGACTGAGACTCACTATCAAGTGCTCTTCCTCCTGGGGCTGTGTCAATGAGGTAGCAATGCTGCCCTCCATCAGTTGGCGGAAGAAGTATTCGGTCAGCGGCATCGACTTATCCACGTTTTTCATCGCACGCTGCAGTATCTGCTCGTTTTGCGCGTCAAACTGCTGCTCGTTGCGTCGCACGCGGCGGAGTAGTCTTTTATGGAAAAAACTTGTTGAGATACGACCGAGGGGCGTCCTGATGCAGAACACTAACCACAGCGAGCGCAGTGCAGCCAACTGTTCGCGCCAGAAGTAGGGGTTGGCCTTCACCTTCTCATAGTCGCTGATGTCAATGCCCCACGCATCATATCCCAGCCATCGGGCAATGCGCACAGAACGCGCGATGTGGAAACTGCTGGTCAGGATGTAGAATCGGGTTTGCTTGAAGAACAGATCCATATCCCATAACGAGCGAAAGGTGTTATAACCACAGGAATCCAATACAAAGCGCTCTTCAGGAATATGATATTCCTCTACCAGCGTGCGGTAGATAACCGTCGAGTCATCCCGACAACCTGAGATGTAGAAAACCCAGTCTGGATAGGCGTTGGCAAGAATGCTCACCAGCCTCACCCGCAGCTGCAGGATAGGTGATAGTGAGTTGTCGGGACGCAGTTTGGCACCTAACACCAGGCATGCCTTCACACCCTGATCGGGTGCTTGCAGCCTGTCATGATGTAGCTTAACATACTGCATCGTCGGATTCGTGCATTTTTTCTTCTATGCTATGAAGAAGAATGATCTGTTCTCTGACACTGGCGGCAAACGCATCGCTGTCTTCGAGAATGCAGGTCTTCAGTTGGGCAATGTCCTTACATGTCAGATGGTGCATCACCGTAAAATGCAGGCCCCATCCTTCGGCATTATGCCCTGCACCGTCGAAGGAAGTAACCCTGCCGTCAATAACATCTTTATTGGTGCGCGCCCACAGGTGGAATATCCTGTCAATGGCATAATTCTGATCGCCGTCGGCATGGCAGTAGCAAACCAGTTCGTCAGGATGTTCCTCAAGGTATTGGGTAATCACCGCCAC
>ONKL01000079.1 GCA_900318395.1 uncultured Prevotella sp. | reverse complement strand
ATTTGCGTAAGAGATTCTATTCCTCGGCTCTGCATCGAATGAAAAAACGTGGCTGTGTTTAAAGAGGACACGTAGATGGTCGGGGCTTTCACTCCCCGCTTCATCTCAACTGAACGATAAACGTCAATAACGTATTTGAACTCTTCAGGCAGATGGTCATAGTTGCTCTCTCGCATGAAAGAAGAATAGACACTTGGACCAGAAGGATATACTCCACGGACATCAAACTGCTCCAACAGCCCTACGATGCTTCTCTTACACCGCAGATAGGAAGAAGAACTGAATGTCTCGGCATAGTGGAGATAATGATCATAGTAGGATGTCCATTCGTTGTTCTCCTGCATACGCACAACTACCCTCATCTCTGTTTCCATTTTCCTGATGTACCCTTTAGAGTACCCATGCTCTCGCAAATAAGCAATGAGCTTTGCAAAATTTTCTTTACTTGTTACCTTTACCATAATAAATTACCTTTAAGTTGATACTTATGTTGACAACGGCAAAGGTAACAAATAATATCTAAACCTTTTGAGATTTATATTGCTGATTTACAGGATGAAACGAGAAAGGTTTGGATATTGGAGAGGTTTTGATAACGGGCCCAGTGCGAGCTCACGGGTTTGTCAATACTCGCATTCTGAGCCACCACCTTCAAGTATTCATTATATTTCACATTACTTATAATAGGAAGGTGGTTATTGTACTTCTTCAAAATGGCAAGTGCTGGCTTCAAAAGTGGAATGGTAAAGGTCTGACTTGTCTTTGCACGCGTACCTATATATACTTTCATTCCCTTGACTTTCTCTATCTTTTCTGCATCGAATGTACTCAGATCAACATAGGAGAGGCATGTGTAGGTCTGGAACACGAACAAGTCTCTTACTCGTTGAAGACTTTCTGTTGGTAGTTCCATGTCTCTCACCTTGGTAAACTCCTGAGGTGAAAGGTATTTGCCAATGCCACCTTTCGACTTTTCCTTCTCAATGCGCACCCACTTGTAGGGATTGCGTTTGATGTAGCCTTCAAGGAAACGATGGTAGTTGTTCCACTTCGAGTAGGGTTTCAAACCTCTCGCAGCCAGATGTTCGTCAAGAGCGATGATGTTCAGGTCGGTGATGTCCTCGAATTCCGCAATCTTTCCCCAGCCTCTGAAGAACTTCATGAATCGGGTGTAGCGTTCCTGGCTGTCTTCGGCTTTGCCATACTGTCGGATCTTCATTCGCTTATCACAGAAATCAAGAAAGTTGATGTTGCCAGACCTCAATCGTTTCAGCCTGTCTGGAATGGTGAAGATGTCGATGCTACCTTCGGTCATCATGTTGACAACGACCTGTCGCACATCAATCATCAGCTTCTCCAGTGTCTGGTTCAACTGGATAGCATCAACGCGGTTAGTTACTGTACCACGGTGCCACTGCTTCGGAAGGAGCCTGACGCCCGTAGTCATATACTTCTGCTTTCTTTCGAAAGTAACTCGCAGCTCAACTGCTGCCTCTTTTGTGGCCGAAGCCGTCTTGTGTCTGTTGTACACAAATTCTACTAATGGTGTCTTATTCATATAAAAATCATTAAATGTATTACAATTCTATTTTGTCGGTCGGGGTTGTAATACATCCTGTAATACATTTAGGCTTTATGATGTCGTAAGACCAACCATGATGCCGTATGCATTTTCAGCGGTGTCCATCCCCTTATTAGCCTCGCTTTCAGCGGGTTAAACTAATAAGGTGCTGGTAATCAGATACTAAAAATGGGAACCCGTAAGGTTCCCATTTGTGCTATTTGGCGGAGAGAGAGGGATTCGAACCCCCGGTGCCTCTCAGCACGGTAGTTTTCAAGACTACTGTAATCGACCACTCTACCATCTCTCCAGTGCTTCGATTTTCCTGAAAGCGGGTGCAAAGGTACGAGTTTTTTTGGAATTAACCAAATTTTATAGCGATTTTTTGCATAAAAGAATGAAAAATCGTACCTTTGCAGCGTGATTTACCCGAATAACTTCGAGCACAAGCTCGGTTTCGATGAAATCCGGAGGCTGTTGAAAGAGCGTTGCTTCAGCACTTTGGGGAAAGAGAAAGTCGACGAAATGACCTTCTCAACTGATTGTGATGAAGTCAACGAACGTCTGACACAGGTGAGGGAGTTCCGTAGGCTGAAGGAGGAGAAAGACGACTTCCCCATGCAGTACTTCTTCGACGTGCGCGAGTCGGTGACGCGTATCCGCATGGAGGGCACCCATCTGGAAGAAGACGAGGTGTGGGATCTCAGACGCTCGCTCGAGACAATTGCCAACATCGTCAGATATCTGGAACGCGACGCTGAGGAAACGGCCACTGGCGAGTTGACCTACCCCTACCCTGCCCTGCATCGCCTGGCAGAGGGCGTGACGACCTTTCCAGCCATGATCCGTCGCATCGACTCCATCCTCGACAAATTCGGCAAGATTAAGGACTCTGCCTCGATGACGCTGGCCTCCATCCGTCACGAATTGGAAAAGACGCAGGGCAGTATCTCGCGTACCTTATATACTATACTGCACGCAGCCCAGAAGGACGGACTCGTGGAGAAAGACGCTGCCCCAACGATGCGCGACGGACGACTGGTATTGCCCGTAGCCCCCTCAGTGAAACGTCGCATCAATGGTATCGTCCATGATGAGTCGGCCACAGGTAAGACGGTATTTATCGAACCAGCCGAAGTAGTGGAGGCCAACAACAAGGTGCGCCAGTTGGAAGCTGAGGAGAGGCGCGAGATTATCCGCATCCTCACCGTATTTACTGACGAGGTACGCCCATACGTGAAAGAGATTCTCGACTCCTACCAGTTCTTGGCACAAATCGACTTCATCCAGGCCAAGAGCGAATGGGCGACATTGACGAAGGCTTTCGAGCCTGTGGTGCAGGACAAACCCCATATCGATTGGATTCGGGCAATACACCCCTTGCTGCAGCTCTCACTCGAGAAACAGGGCAAGAGTGTGGTACCCCTCGACATCACTCTGACACTCGACAAGCGCATCCTGATCATCAGTGGTCCTAACGCAGGCGGAAAGTCTGTTTGTCTGAAGACTGTAGGCCTGCTACAATACATGCTTCAGTGCGGCCTGCCCATCCCCATCGGCGATCGCAGCACCACAGGACTCTTCCATCATATCCTCATCGATATCGGCGATGAACAGAGCATCGAGAACGACCTCTCGACCTACTCAAGCCACCTGATGAATATGAAACAGATGATGAAGCAGTCGAATGCCGAGAGCCTGTTGCTTATTGATGAGTTCGGTAGTGGAACGGAGCCTACCATCGGAGGCGCCATTGCAGAGGCGATGCTGAAACAGTTCTGGAAGAAAGAGACCTTTGGCGTGATCACCACCCACTACCAGAACCTAAAGCACTTCGCTGAGGATCATCCAGGCGTAGTGAACGGCGCGATGCTTTACGACCGTCATGAGATGCAAGCCCTCTTCCAGCTGGCCATCGGACAGCCTGGCTCATCGTTCGCTATCGAGATAGCCCGTAAGACGGGCATCCCCGAGGAGGTCATCAAAGATGCCTCTGACATCGTGGGCTCAGACTATATCCAGAGCGACAAGTACCTGCAGGACATCGTGCGCGACAAGCGATACTGGGAGGGCAAGCGCCAAACCATCCACCAGCATGAGAAATCGCTCGAAGGCCATATCCAGCGCTATGAGAGTAACCTCGAAGAGATTGAGCGTGAGCGCAAGCAGATTCTGAAGCGTGCCCAGCAGCAGGCTGACGAGCTGCTGGCAGAGGCTAACCGCAAGATTGAGAACGCCATCCGTGAGATTCGCGAGGCTCAGGCTGAGAAGGAGCGAACACGCCAGATACGCGAGGAGCTGCAGGAGTTCCGCGAAGAGGTGACCAGCGACGATCAGCAGGGACTGATGAGCGAGGAGGACTTTGCCAAGAAACTGCGCCAGATGGAAGAGCGCAAGGCGCGCAAAGCCAAGCGAAAGGCTGAGAAAGGCGAGCAGGAGCGAGCAGCCAGCGAGAAACTGGCAGCCCACGCCAAGACCTCGTCGGAGCCACAGAACCGAGAACTGCAGAAGGGCGACACCGTCCGCATCAAGGGTCTCGACACTGTCGGCAAGATTGAGAGCATCAATGGCAAGCAGGCCACCGTCATCTTTGGCGACGTGAAGACCAAGATGAAGCTTGAGCAGTTGGAATATGCCAACCCTTCAAAGACAGCCAAGCCCACATCGATGAAGCACGCAGACCTGGCTGTGAAGACTTCCAAGATTACACGCGCCACGATGGAGGATCATCGCCAGAACTTCCATCAAGACCTCGACGTAAGAGGTATGCGAGGCGACGAGGCCCTCAACGCCGTGATGCATTTCCTCGATGATTCGATCCTCGTAGGCATGAGTCGCGTGCGCATTCTGCATGGCACAGGTACAGGCGTCTTGCGACAGTTGATACGTCAATATCTCGGCACCGTTCCCAACGTCAGCCACTTCCGCGACGAGCATGTCCAGTTTGGTGGAGCAGGCATCACGGTAGTCGATTTAGACTAAGTTTTTCACCCCAAAAAAGGCAGAAAAACTGCATTTCACATCCCTTGACATAAATCAGTGTTCGCACACAGTTTTCTAAAAAAAGCCAAAAATATTTGGCTAACTCATTGATAATCCGTAACTTTGCACCCGAAATTGATTAAACGCCCGTAGTGACGTGGTTCTTACGACGTGAAGTCGTCCTCTTATATTCGAAAATCTAAAGGATAATGCGGTTCTTTTTATAGCAAAACGACTTGTGAAGGTCAGACGCTTGTTACGAGGAATCGCCTAAAGTATAGAGAAATGAGTCAAAAAATTAAAAAAGCATGTTTAAGCCTGATGGCTCTGATGCTATTCACAACTGTCTCGATGGCAGGAAACAATGCAACTAAGAGCACTAAAACATCAGGTTTTAACTGGAATCCAGTGATGGATGCAATTATTCAAGTAGAAAGTGGAGGCAACGCTAAGGCAGTGAGTGGAAACTCAGTCGGTGCCATGCAGATTACTCCTATTCTTGTGAAGGAATGCAATGAGATCCTTAAAAAGTGGAACAAGAAGTTGCGCTATACGCTAGCCGACAGATACAGCCTGGAGAAATCCAAGGAGATGTTCCTGCTTATTCAGTCGTTTCATAACCCGGAGAACAGTGTTGAAAAAGCTATCCGCGCCTGGAACGGTGGACCGAATTATAGTGTCCGTGCTACGAACAGGTATTACAAGAAGGTTATGAACAAAATGAAGTAGATTTTCTATTTCTAGATCTATACAAATCCGATTGTCAAGAAACAGACTTGGCGATCGGATTTAATTTTTGCCGCAAATACAAAAACAAAAAAATGCAAGCCATTTAAGCTTGCATCCCTCTCTAGTTGCGGAGGCAGGATTCGAACGTGCGACCTCCAGGTTATGAGCCTGGCGAGCTACCAACTGCTCCACTCCGCGATGTTATTTTTCCTGATTTCTCAGGGCTTTTCTCGAAAAGCGCTGCAAAGGTACGCATAATTTTTGAATTAGCCAAATAATTACTCGATTTTTTTGCATTTTAATCATTTTTGCAACATTTCTGCCCTTTTTTCTTGCGTATTTCAAAGATTTGTTTTAATTTTGCACACTGTTAGTACTGTGTGCAATATTTATAATCATCAGGAGGAAGCATTTATGTCCATATCCAAAACTAGACAAAAGCTCGTAGACGTAGCGCGACAGTTGTTCGCCAAAAACGGACTGGAGAATACGACGATGAACGACATCGCCCTGCAGTCGGGTAAAGGTCGACGCACGCTTTACACCTATTTCAAATCGAAAGAAGAGATCTACTACGCGGTGATCGAAAGCGAGTTGGAACGCCTCTCCGACAAGCTCGACGAGGTGGCAGCCCGAAAGATACGCCCACAGGACAAGATCATCGAGCTCATCTACACCCATCTGAGCATGATCCGCGAAACGGTGGTGCGCAACGGTAACCTGCGCGCTGAGTTCTTCCGTAACATCTGGATGGTAGAGAAGGTGCGCAAGCACTTCGACGACGCTGAAATCGAGCTCTTCCGCAAGGTGTATACTGAGGGCAAGGAGGATGGTGAGTTCGACATCGACAATATCGAACTCGTGGCCGATATCACCCACTATTGTATCAAGGGTCTCGAAGTACCTTATATATATGGGCGCATCGCGCACGGCATGAAAGAGGAGGACACCAAGCCCCAGGTGGCCAAGGTGGTCTATGGTGCGCTGGGTAAGTTTAGAAGATAATTTAAATACTCAATAAAAATTTTAGAAGATTATGGGATTATTAGAAGGTAAGACAGCGCTGATTACAGGTGCTGCACGCGGTATCGGAAAAGCTATCGCACTGAAGTTCGCCGCTGAGGGCGCAAACATCGCATTCACCGACCTCGAGGTAAACCTCGACACAGAGAAAGAGATCGCAGCTCTGGGCGTTAAGGCCAAGAGCTATGCATCCAACGCAGCCGACTTCGCTCAGACTGAGGAAGTGGTGAAGGCCGTGAAGGAGGAGTTTGGCTCTATCGACATTCTGGTGAACAATGCTGGTATCACGAAAGACGGTCTGATGCTCCGTATGACAGAGCAGCAGTGGGACGCTGTGATTGCCGTCAACCTCAAGTCGGCCTTCAACTTCATCCACGCCTGCGTGCCCGTCATGATGCGTCAGCGTGGTGGTTCGATCATCAATATGGCCTCTGTCGTTGGTGTTCATGGTAACGCTGGTCAGGCTAACTATGCAGCCTCGAAGGCTGGTCTGATTGCACTCGCCAAGAGTATCGGACAGGAGATGGGACCTAAGGGCATTCGTGCCAACGCCATCGCTCCTGGCTTCATCGAGACAGCTATGACCGCAGCACTTCCCGACGAGGTTCGCGAGCAGTGGAAGCAGAAGATTCCTCTCCGTCGAGGTGGTCAGGTCGAGGATATCGCCAACGTGGCTACGTTCCTCGCATCCGACATGTCGAGCTACGTCAGCGGACAGGTCATCCAGGTCGATGGTGGTATGAACATGTAAGAAGTTAAAAGTGATGGATGTAGTTTACGAAGATAATCACATCATCATCGTTAACAAACAGAGTGGGGAGATCGTGCAGGGCGACAAGACTGGCGATCGCCCCCTCTCTGATATTGTGAAAGACTATATCAAGGAGAAGTACGCCAAGCCTGGCGAAGTGTTCCTGGGAGTGGTCCATCGTCTGGATCGCCCTGTATCAGGACTCGTCGTCTTTGCGCGCACCTCGAAGGCACTCACACGGCTCAACAAGATGTTTGCCGAGGGCGAGGTACACAAGACCTATTGGGCGATTGTGCGTAACACCCCTCGCGCCAGCGAGGGGTTGTTAGAGCACTGGCTCGTACGCAATGAAAAGCAGAACAAATCATACGCCTACGACCGCGAGCGCCCCAATGCCAAGAAGGCCATCCTGAAATATCGCACGATAGCCCAAGGTGATAATTACACGCTGCTCGAAGTACAGCTGATGACAGGCCGTCACCACCAGATACGCTGCCAGCTCGCAGCGATGGGCTACCCCATCAAGGGCGACCTCAAATACGGTGCCCCACGCTCAAATCCCGATGGCTCCATCTCGCTCCTTTCGCGTCGTGTGGAGTTTATCCACCCTGTATCCAAACAGACGATCACCGTCGAGGCTCCCCTACCCGATGACCCTCTGTGGCAGGCACTTGGAAATGCAATATTGACCTGAATCAAATAAAAGCTGTGTTCGCGCACAAACATCAGATTTCCCTTGCCAAGTAAGCCAGAAAATCGTACCTTTGCATCGCAAAACATAAAAGAATGGTTATTATAAAAGCATAGGAGATTTAAGTCATGATTACACTAATGGAAATGGGAGCCATGCTCGTAGCAGGAACAGTGTTCAGCGCCTGGATGGCAAAGCACGACAACCTGGAGGTCCGCTAAGGCCCTCTTTTTTTTGCCCCTACCCAAGCAGAATTAACTGTCACAACTGTCACACGACTCCTCTCGTCAGGCCTCACCCTTAGGGATGTTGAAGGGCGGCACGATGTCAGGCGCGTTCTTGTTGGGGATGCGGATAGGTCCGAACTCGTTCTCATACCGCATGATATTCTCCTGCAGCGCAGCCAGCAGCCGCTTGGCGTGCTCAGGCGCCAGTATCACACGACTCCTCACCTGAGCCTTAGGCAACCCAGGCATTACACGCGCAAAGTCCACGATGAAGTCACTGCTCGAGTGCGTGATAATCGCAAAGTTGGCATACTCTCCCATCGCCACTTCCTGTGGCAGCTCCAGCTGCAGCTGCCCGTCATTCCTTCTGTTATTCTTCTCGTCCATAGTTACAACATTTCAATTCGTGACGCAAAGATAAGCAATGTTTTCTGAATTTGCAAACTATCTGCGAAAAAACTAATCTCATACGTACATTATAATAAAGTATCGAGAGAAAAATCGATGAATATTTGGAACTTTCAAGTTTTCTTCCTATCTTTGCCATCGATATGTAATCGATAATGACTTTTGATAAGCAAATGGATACAATGAATGTTGGATTGAATCAGGCGCAGATGGACTTTCTCCGACTTCTTTCTCATTTCACGACAGAGGAAGAAGTGAAGGAATTAAATGACCTCGTTTGTAAGTACTATGCCCAGAAAATCGACCAAGAGATGGATCGCCTATGGGATGAAGGCAAATGGAGTCAGGAGAAAATTGAGGAAACGCTGAAAGAGCACCTCAGAACACCATATAATGTCTGAAATAAGGAAAATCGTTTTAGATACGAACTGTTTGATAGCATCTTTATCAAGACACAGTGAGTATTATCCTGTCTGGTCGAAATTCCAGTCAGGCGATTATATCTTATGTGTTTCAAACGATATTCTGGAGGAATATCAAGAGATTATTGAGCAGAAGACTTCAAGTATTGTGGCAAAGAATGTAATAGACTTATTGTTAAAGAGTAAGAATGTTGAATACATTACGCCACATTTTAAGTTCAGACTGATAGAGGCCGATCATGATGATGACAAGTTTGTGGATTGCGCATTTGCGGCTAATGCAACTTATATTGTCTCAGATGACAGCCATTTCGAGGTGCTGAAGGAGATTCAATTCCCCAAATTGCTTGTTTTGAAACTGAAAAAGTTCCTTGAACTTCTACAGGCTTCAACCTGAACAGCACAACAAATTCAGCCCCGTCAC
Source organism: uncultured Prevotella sp. (assembly GCA_900318395.1). Lineage (GTDB taxonomy): Bacteria > Bacteroidota > Bacteroidia > Bacteroidales > Bacteroidaceae > Prevotella. Next base: position 1,916 of record ONKL01000079.1, on the reverse strand, counting down.
CCATACAGGCAGCGAGGCTAAATTTGTTTAGTTATTGATCGACAACAGTCCAGCCGGTTGGAATACCAGATGTTCCTGTTGTCCAATTTGTCATCGCAGAAGGCTTATTAAATGTTCCTGATGCTACCACACCTTCTAACCAAGCTTCAGTGCAATCCTCGGCGGAAATATCAGTCGCAAAGCAGGTTATGCTGTTTAAACTGCTGCAATAAAAGAACATGTTCGCATAGCATTCCTTGACCAAAGTCGTTGCAGGCAGTTGGGGAGCCGAGGTTAAACTTGTACAACCGCTAAACATAGCACAATAACAATCGATTGTCAATGTCGTTGCAGGCAGTTCTGGAGCCGAGGTTAAACTTGTGCAACGACTAAACATTTCACGATAGCAGTGGTCTGCCAATGTTGTTGCTGGCAGTTCTGGAGCCGAGGTTAAACTTGTACAATCTTCAAACATACGTGAATAACAGAATGCCGTAAGAGTGGTAGCGGGCAATTGGGGGGCGGATGCTAAACTTGTACAGTTTGAAAACATATCTCCATAGCATTGAATAGCCAATGTCGTAGCAGGTAACTCAGGTGCAGTTTCCAATTTCGAACAACCTGAGAACATACCTTGATAGCAGTAAATTTCCAGATTTCTAGCAGGTAATTCTGGAGCAAGGGTCAGGCCTGTGCAGTCTCTAAACATACCAGTATAACAATTGGCAGCCAATGTCGTTGCTTTTAGTTGTGGAGCAGCTGTCAGATTAGTACAACCCTCAAACATCCCAATATAGCACCCGGAAGCTAATGTGGTAGCAGGAAGCTCAGGGGCTTTAGTCAAGCCTGTGCAACCCAAAAACATCCCCCAATAACAACCACTAACTAACTTCGTTGCTGGCAAAGACAGTTCTTTGCTTTCATGATTCTTTATTTTTGTATTGTTTTGGAATAGATTAATAAAGACACCATTCGTATTATCAGCTAAGGGAGAAAATTCTCGCAGCGTAGCGAAATTCTCTGCTTTTATCAGACTCATCACATTGCCATAAATGTAGCAGTCATCACTACAAGCGAAATTCGAATAATAATAATTACTCCAATCTCCATTGTTAACCATGTTATTACTGTATGTCGCATTGTTTCCACGAAGCAGAATCTTACTACCTGTAATAGTTAATGGGTTTGACGTATTGTCAATGTCTTGCTTCCCACTTGCATCACTTGCTGTACCTGATGTCCAAGATGCGCCGTCATCTGTACTATATTCAATAGTAATGCCTGTAGAATTAGTAGATCTGAACGTTACCGTCATTGAACCAGAAACAGCTTCTAATGTCAATGGTATTGAAAGGGCATCGTCTGGCGTGGGTACAACAGGTGTTGGTGAGGGCTGAACTTGTGATGAGGGATTGTCCTCTGATCCGACAATAGCGTCAATCAAACCTTGACATGAAACAATCGATAATGATGCCGTTAACAACATAGTAGCTGCCAGCACATTTTTCATAAAATAGTTCTTTTGCATAATACTTTTGTTTTAAAATTATAATAGAATTGTCAAAGATTAATGCAAGTGTAAGGCCATAAAGAATGGCGTGACCACCCTTATGCACTTACCTAAGGGGCGAGCCTAGGAAATTGGAACCCCTCACTTCATATAAGAATGCACCACGCCATATTGACGTGCGCATAGCTGATACTTGAAATGAGGATTTGCCTGATTCTTGGCTTCCCCTTTGCTTCTTAAATCGAACTATTCCAAATTAGTTTCCTAGGCTGCTTCGGTAAGTGCGAGATAACAAGCTTATGCATCTTGAATCCAGGATTTCTCCCCCGGTCGAGTAAGTGGAGGGACTTTCACCCTCCCTTCTCACGGAACCGTGCTTGACAGTCTCCCGTCACACGGCTCTTCGTACTTAACTCTTTTGTTTAAA
>ONKL01000025.1 GCA_900318395.1 uncultured Prevotella sp. | reverse complement strand
ACATCTGCAACTTTATTTAGTTAACTAACGTATTGATTATCAAGCAGATAGTTAAACTTTGTAATAATTGGTTACCACCCAAATTGATGCAGAACCCTTTTTTGTTAGTTTTTGCATACACTGCATACACTAAGCGTCTAACATGCTGATACTCAATGGATAGCGCTAGTGTATGCAGCTGATTTTTTTAGTGTATGCAGGATTTTTGCCTACACCGATTGCTTTATGATAACGGCAATTTGTTTAGTGATAATAAGGACTTATTAATTGTCCCAGGGGGTGGGACTGGTTGTCCCATGGCCTGGGACAAAATGTCCCAAGGGGTGGGACAAATCTTATCGCTGAATAACTCTGTAGTTGCCGCTCAGATGCATGAAGGCAAAGAGGCGTAGCAGACCATCGTAGTAGGCATCAAAATAGCCGTCGTCGAAGGGCTCGTGCTTGGCATTCCAAAGTGCATCGACAAACTCCTTGCTCTTGTCGTGAGAACACATCACGGAGGCTGCTGCTGTGGTGGCTACAAGGCCGATGCTATGGCGCAATTTCCTGAATCCGCCTGCCTGTAGGATTTCATCGCCCTCAGGAAGCGTTCCGTCTGTGCGGTACTGGTCAAAGAAAGTATTAACTCCCTGGCTGTAGAAGAAATTCTGTATCTTCTCTCCATATTGGCGCTGCCACTCACCATCGGCACAGCTCCACTCATAGTCGAGGGCTATGTTCATAGGTACGCGCCATGAGTCGTAGCGGAAGTTGTTAACCCCATTGCGGCGGGGTTTTTCGCCCTCCTTGGGCTCTGGCATGCCTGGGAATCGCGGCATCTGCATCTCTGAGCCGTCATACTGGCTCATGTCAGCATTCAGGCCCGTCTTCTCGTTGATGGCCTTATGGAGGAACTCGCGACTCTTCTTGGCACATTCCATCCAGTAATCCGAACGTCCGTCGTCAGCCCATTTTGCCCACACCTCATAGAAAGCGGGAATGTGGTAGGAAGGATCGGTAAACCGCTGGCCGAAGCCATCGGGGGTGAAGGTAATCAGCTGGGTTTCAGGGTCTATCAGATACATTTTCTGAGGTCCATCTTGCTGTGGTCCGAAGCCTGGGAATCCGCCTTGACGAGGCTCTGGCGTGTACTCTTTGGGCTGAATACAGTTCAGGATGTGCTGGGCTTCGGCCTTATAGTTGATACCAGTATCGTTGCCCCAGCGGTTGGAGGCAAAGATCAGGGCGGTGATGAAGTAGAGCTCGCCGTCGCTGGCTGCTCCTTCGGCATTGTGAGTGCCGTCGGTCTTGCAACTCCATGCGAAATACCCTTCTCGCGTGCCGCTTTGGTGCTGCATATACTTCTTGCTCCATCGCCACAGACGGTCGAAGATATCCTTCTCGTTCATCTGTACGGCAATCATCATGCCATACGACATGCCTTCAGTGCGGGCATCGTTGTTTTTAATGTCGGAAACGTATCCCAGGGAGTCGCCTACCTCGAAGTACACCTTATGAGGTCCACGGAACACATCGTTGAACACCTCTTTCAGTTTGGCGTCAACGGCTTCGGGCTGATAGCCCATCTCCACGAACACATTACGATACTTTCCTGTCTCAAAACCTCCCTTGGTCCACGGCGTCAAAGCCTTCATCTGAATAGTCATTGCCATCAGAATAGCGATAATTGTTAGTTTTCTCATACTTTATAGAATTTCTGTTTAGAGTTTTGACGTAAAAATAGTGAGAAAGTTTAATAAAGAATCCCCAGCTGATAAGGCAAAGCCTGCACAGCCGGGGACATGAAAAAGTATTGATGTTGTGATTATGCGTCGATGTTGGCGTAGGTGGCGTTCTTCTCGATGAACTCGCGGCGAGGCTCTACGTCGTCGCCCATCAGCATGGAGAAGATCTCGTCAGCCTCTGCAGCGTTCTCGATGGTAACCTGCTTCAGGAGGCGGTTCTCTGGATTCATGGTGGTCTCCCAGAGCTGCTCTGGATTCATCTCACCAAGACCTTTGTAGCGCTGGGTGTGCAGGGCCTTGTCGTCGCCATTGCCAGCCACGTACTTGTCGATGAAGGCCTGGCGCTGCTGCTCTGTGTAGCAATACTCAGAGGCCTTCTTGTAAGTACACTTATAAAGTGGTGGGGTAGCGATGTAAAGGTGACCACCCTGGATAACCTGTGGCATGAAGCGGTAGAAGAGTGTCATGATCAGCGTGTCGATGTGAGAGCCATCGACATCGGCATCGGTCATGATGATGATCTTGTCGTAGCGCAACTTGTCGATATTAGCCTCGCGATCTCCTTCACCCTCAACGCCAAAGCGTACACCAATGCTCTGAATGATGTTCATGACGGATTCGGCCTCGAAAACGCGATGCCACTGAACCTTCTCGACGTTCAGGATCTTACCACGTAAAGGCAGGATGGCCTGGAAGTGACGGTCGCGACCCTGCTTGGCAGAGCCCCCTGCGGAGTCTCCCTCGACAAGGAAGATCTCACACTCCTTAGGATCCTTGTTGGAACAGTCGGCAAGTTTGCCAGGCAGTCCACCACCCGTCATCGGGTTCTTGCGCTGCACGCTCTCACGAGCCTTGCGGGCTGCGATACGGGCTGTGGCAGCGAGTACCACCTTGTCGCAGATAAGCTTGGCCTCCTTAGGGTGTTCCTCCAGATAGTTGCTCAAAGCCTCGCCTACGGCCTGTTGAACAGCTCCGGCTACCTCTGAGTTACCCAGCTTGGTCTTCGTCTGACCCTCGAACTGGGGCTCTGCTACCTTGATAGAGATAACGGCAGAGAGACCTTCGCGGAAGTCCTCACCTGCAATCTCAATCTTGGCCTTCTCGATCTGCTTGGAGATCTGAGGATCAGCATCGGCGTAGGCCTTCAGCGTACGTGTCAAGGCTGCACGGAAGCCCATCAGGTGGGTACCACCCTCGATGGTGTTGATATTGTTCACGTAAGAGTGGATATTCTCGCTGTAGTCAGTGTTATACATCACAGCCACCTCGATAGGTGTGCCCTGCTTCTCGGTCTTCAGATAGATGACATCGTCGAAGAGGTGAGTGCGGTGGCGATCAACGTAGCGCACGAACTCCTTCAGTCCGTCCTTGGCGTGGAACACCTCGGGCTGCTTCACATTTCCTTCCTCGTCAGGGCGGAGATCAGTCAGCGTGATGGTGATACCTGCGTTGAGGTAGGCCAGCTCGCGCATACGACGGGCAATGATGTCGTACTTGTACTCTGTGGTGGTGAAGATGGTGCCATCGGGCCAGAACTGCTGGCGGGTACCTGTCTTATCTGTATCGCCTACGATCTTCACGTCGTAGAGGGGCTTGCCCTTCTCGTATTCCTGCTGGTAGATATGGCCATTGCGGAATACCTGTGAGAGCATGTGAGTGGAAAGGGCGTTCACACAGCTGACACCCACACCGTGTAGACCACCTGACACCTTGTATGAGCCTTTGTCGAACTTACCTCCGGCATGGAGCACGGTCATTACGACCTCAAGGGCACTCTTGTGCATCTTCTCGTGCTCATCAACGGGGATACCACGTCCGTTGTCCTGAACGGTGATGGAGTTATCTTCATTAATAGTCACTTCTATATGCGTACAGTAGCCAGCCATCGCCTCGTCGATAGAGTTGTCGACGGTCTCGTTGACCAGATGGTGGAGTCCCTTTTCGCTGATGTCGCCGATGTACATCGCAGGGCGCTTACGTACGGCTTCCAGTCCTTCGAGCACCTGAATATTGCTCGCGGAATAGTTCTGTTCTTGATTCAGTTGTTCTTCTGTCATTTTTCTTTGTTTCACTAATTGGTTGCAAAGGTACGAAAAAAAAGTCAGATAAACATAGTTTATCTGCTAAAAAACTACAAAAAATAACCGCAACCCTTTCGAGTTGCGGCTCAAGTCTGTATAATAGTTGATTATTATCCCAGCTTGTTGATGTGCAGTGCGAGGCTTGACTTCAGGTTTGCTGCCTTGTTCTTGTGGATGATGTTGGTCTTAGCCAACTTGTCGAGCATCTTCTGAACCTTCGGATAGAGAGCTACAGCCTCTTCCTTGTTAGTCATAGCGCGCAGCTTGCGCACAGCGTTACGCATTGTCTTTGCGTAGTAGTGATTGTGAAGCGCCTTCTTCTTGTCTTGGCGGATTCTCTTCACTGATGATTTGTGATTTGCCATTTTTTAATTTAATTTTGTTGTTAATTTAAAGCTTATGGGTCTTGCGTCGCTAAGACTGCCCTGGGCGGGCCTCTTTTCAGAAACCCTCCGCCACCGTTCCCGATCTGATCAGTAGCACTGGCTGTGCAGATGGCGGATTTAATTTTGAGTAGTCCCTAGGAGAGTCGAACTCCTCTTTAGAGAATGAAAATCTCTCGTCCTAACCGATAGACGAAGGGACCATTGTCATTTTTTGCGGGTGCAAAGGTACTGAGTTTAATTAAGAAATAAGAATTAAGAATTAAGAAAACATGCAAAATTAAGAATATTTAACAGCTTGTCGCCTTAAAAACTCTTAATACTTAATTCTTAACTCTTAACTTCTTTGTATCTTTGCACACGTATGTTGACGAAAACACAGGCAATAGTGCTTCATTCGCTCAAATATGGTGAGACCAGAATGATTGTGGATATGTTCACCCGACAGTTCGGAATACTGTCGTTCATCGTCAGTATTCCCAAGTCATCGAAGTCTAAAGTCAAGAAACAGTTTTTTCAGCCGTTATCGTTATTGGAGATTGAGACGGATGTCAGACCAAAGATTCAGTTGCAGAAACTGTCGGATATCAGATTGGCGTGCCCCTTCGTTTCTATCCCCTTCCATCCTCACAAGCTTTCGATGGCACTTTTCTTGGCTGAGTTCCTCTATTATGCGCTTCGTTCTGAACAGCGTAATGAACTGCTGTTCGATTATGTTGAAAGCAGCATCCAGTGGCTCGATGGCCAGGAAGACCGCTTTGCCAACTTCCATCTGGTATTCCTGATGCGTCTTTCACGCTTTTTGGGGTTCTACCCTAATCTGGATCATTATCATGCAGGCGACTATTTTGACCTTCGTGAGAGTGAGTTTCTCCAGGTTCCACCAGTGCATCGGGATTTCCTTTACCCAGAGGAAGCCGAGAAAGTACAGTTGATGATGCGTATGGACTATCCGACCATGCATCTTTTCCGCATGTCGCACCAGGAACGAAACCGCCTTTTGGAGGTTTCATTAATATATTATCGACTTCATCTGCCGGATTTCCCGGAGATGAAGTCGATCAGTGTGTTACAGGAACTGTATCAGTGATTATGAGAACACGATTGTGCCCTGTACAGGTTCTTGTGTGTTCGTAGGTGTCTCGTCGTTGTCGGCAAAATCCTTGCCACTGGCCTGACTGTTGATGCTGTCGAGGATTTCGCGTGTACGTTTATAGGTAGGCGTCTGCTCAACGGCAGAAATGACATCGTCATTGTCGAGATCCTCTGGGCGGAACAGGTAGATGTTCGGGCGGCGCTTGTAGCGCTTGGTGTTGCTCTCACCGCCATAATAGCGGTTACGACGGTCCTGACGCTCAGCGGCTTTTTCCTGCTCGGCAGCGATGCGGTTGAGGTCTTCTTGGCTCTGTTTCTTGAGGTGATTACCCATACCGTCGACATCCTCGATACCGAATCCAGTAGCCAGGATGGTTACCTTCACCTTCTTGCCCAGTTCGAGATCGGTAGCCAATCCCCATTTGATTTCGAAGTCGTTGCCGAACTTGGCCATGAAATCGTTGACATCGTTCATCTCCTCCATCATGAGCGAGCTCTGTCCGTCCTTCGAGCCTGCAAATGAGATAGAGAGCAGAATCTTCTTGGAGTTGAAGATGTCGTTGTCATTAAGCAAAGGCGAGTTCAATGCATCATCAATGGCTTTCTTTACACGGCCTTCACCCTCACCGTAGCCTGTCGACATGATGGCCACACCACCATCTTTCAGAACGGTCTTCACATCATTGAAGTCGAGGTTGATCAGTCCGTGAACGGTGATAATCTCTGCAATTGACTTGGCTGCAATGCTCAGGGTGTCGTCGGCTTTGCCAAAAGCATCGAGAACAGACAACTCAGGGTAAATGGCGCGCAGACGCTCATTGTTGATAACCAACAGGGCATCGACATGCTTCGACATCTCCTCCACACCGTCGAGGGCCTGATCAATCTTACGGTCACCCTCAAAGCGGAAGGGGATGGTAACGATGCCGACGGTCAGGATGCCCAGCTCCTTGCTGACACGAGCAATAACGGGGGCGGCACCAGTCCCGGTGCCGCCACCCATTCCGGCGGTTATGAATGCCATACGAGTGCCGTCACTCAGCATATTCCTAATGTCGTCTATGCTCTCTTCTGCTGCCTGACGGGCTTTCTCGGGTTTGTTACCAGCACCCAGACCTTCCTTACCCAATTGAAGATGAACGGGTACGGGAGAATCGTTGAGTGCCTGATTGTCCGTGTTACACAACACGAACGTCACATCATGTATACCTTCACGGTACATGTGGTTTACGGCATTTCCACCGCCGCCACCAACGCCAATTACTTTGATGATGCTTTGATCCTTTTCGGGTGCACCGAAGTCAAGGATATCTGTATTCATATTGTTGTCTGACATAACTGTTCGCTTTACATTAATAATTAAACTCCATTCTCTTACTCTTCTTCTTCGACCATTCCCTTGACAAATTTCAGGGCGCCTTTCTTAAACTTGTTCCACTTGCTGTTCTCCTTGCGGATACGCTCTTCTTCCTCCTTCTTCTTGAGTTCTTCTTCACGCTTGATGCGCTCCTCTTCTTCCTGCTGACGACGTTTCTCCTCTTCAGCCTTCTGCTTCTCGGCTTCAGTGCGGATGACGCCGGCAGGAATGTCAGTAGCCTGACGGGCAGGACGCATATCGGTAGTGGAATGAGATATTGATGGCCTCTGGCTGCTGAAGAGATCGCCATTTGGATCGACAGGGCCGCCGGCGCAGTTGATGTCGCCTTTGATGAGGAGTCCCAGCACGGTGTTCATCATGCCGTTGTGGGATTTGATATCCTCATTATTTGAAATAACGGTTTGTGTGACGAACTTGGCAACGCGGATCTTCTCGACATGAGTATGGTTGCTGAAAGCCTTTTCGATATTCTTCATGTTCGAGCCGCCACCAGTGAGGATGATACCTCCCAAGAGCTTGTCGTAATATTCTGATGGTATCTGGTACCAGACATTCTCAATGATCTCCTCGAGACGACCTTCAACAATCTCTATGAACTTGCGGCTCTCAACCTGACGGTCTGAGTCAATAGAGTATTTCAGCTCACTATCAATCTCGCTGTTATCAGTGAAAGCAGAACCATATTTGAGCTTCATCTTCTCGGCATCGCTCTCTTCCATCTGGAGTGTGGCAATATCCTTGGTGATATTGTTGCTGCCGAGGGGGATAACAGCCAGATGACGCAGGATGTTCTTGGAGTAGACGGATACTGTAGTCGTATCGGCACCGATGTCGACAAGGGCACACCCAGAACGCTTCTCAGCCTCAGTAAGTACGCTGTCTGCCAGTGCCAGTGGAGCCAAATACATCTCGGCGACATTGATGCCGGCTGCCTCGAAGCATTTGTTGAGGTTCTTATAGAATGCCTTACGCTCAAGGATGTTCAGGAAATTGCCTTCCAGGCGATTAGCTTGTATGCCAACGGGATCGAGTTGGAACTGAGAACCTACCTTGTATTCCTGAGCGGCAGCATCGAGAATTTCCTGATCCTGATATACCATACTACGGTTTGCATCCATCAGTTCGATGACCATGTCTTGAGTAATAATCGTTTCTACGGGTAGGTCTTTCGATATCACGTTTTTCACGCTACGGATAGATTGTCCGCCAACACCGACATAGACCTGTAAAACTTCAGTCTTGAGTTGGTTTTCCAGTTTCTTAACGATACTGGTGAGGCATTGAGCGGTCTTGTCGATGTTGTAGACCACTCCCTTGCGGATAAACGACGAAGAGTCTTCCTTGACAACAGCCAGTACGTTGATGCTGCCGTCGAGATTCTTCTGCCCCGCGATACCGGTCATTTTGGATGAGCCGAGTTCAATTGCTACGATAAATTCCTTTGCTGCCATCTCTTCTTAATTATTTGTTCTTTTTCTATGATTTCTCTTACAGATAATCTGGTTGTCGAATTCCAGATTGATATAGTTGTATTTGTTCCATCCAGCCTTATTGAGTCCATAAAGGTAGAATTTGCGCAGACGCTCCAACTTCTTGTCTACATGGGAGGGTACACCGAGATAAACAATATGGTCGCCCACGCGTGGTACCAATTCCATCGTGCCGTCGTCGAGAATGTTGATCTGCACCACTTGGTTCTTCCAGAAGTTGTCAGCCATGATGTGGTTGGAAACTCGGGTCAGCACGTTTTGGGCATATTTCTTCGAGATACTTCCTGTGGCGATGATGAGATCGTTTACATAGCGGGCTTCGGGCATGATGTTGCCGTGCGTGTCAATGTAATAGCTTTCTCCATTGGCATTCATGACCCTGATGACCGGAATGCGCTGCTGAATGTTGATGCATACGTGACCACTGAGAGTCTTGTGACATTCTGCATTTTCTACGAAGGGACTCTTTTCCAAGGACTCCTCAATCTGTCGGGGATTGATGGTGCTCATAGGCTTGGATAGGGGGTAGATTTTATCCTTTGATAATATTTTCTTGACCTCGTTGGCATTCAAGAATCCATCCACACGGCCTTCTTTGATATCAATCTTCACCTCATTGCAAGACACGGCTTTAGCATCTGGCTTGTTAAACGCAGTAACAGCCAGTAGTATGTAGGTGGCGATCACGATATCGCAGACTACAATCATGGACTTCTTCCAGTTGATGGTCATTTGTTGCAATTATTTGATTTTACTATTTAGCAATTTAGTGATTTGTGGCACCTGATTATCCAGGTCGCCAGCGCCTAACACGATCAGCACCTCGAAATTGTGGGAGCTCACGTAATCGAGGACCTCGTCTTTATGAATCATTTCTTTCTTGACTCCCTCTTTCAGGTTGTCATAGATGAGTTGGGACGTGACTCCCTCAATGGGTTGTTCACGGGCAGGATAGATCTCTGTGAGCACCACTTCGTCGAGCTGGCTCAGTGCATCGGCAAAGTCCCGGTAGAAGTCACGGGTGCGGGTATAGAGATGCGGCTGGAAAATAGCCGTAATGTGCTTGTCCTTATATAGCTCACGGATACTCTTGGCACTTTGGTAGATCTCCTTAGGGTGATGGGCGTAGTCGCTGAGGAACACCAGACGGTCAGTCTTAATCTTGAAGTCAAATCGGCGGTCAACACCATAGTAGGTCTTTATGCCATATTTCAGTTCATCAGCTGTACAACCGTTAAGTTGAGCCATAGCCATAGCTGCGATGCCATTCTCAATGTTAATGGGAATGGGCTGCCCCAGTTGCACGTCTTTAATATTTTCAATAGGGGAGATGAAGTCGAACGTGATCTCTCCATTCTCGATACGGATGTTCTCTGCGTGGAAATCACCTTCGTTGAGGCTATAATCATAATGGCGTACACCGTCTTGAAGGTGTTCCTTCATCTCAAGGTCGCGATGGATTATCAGTGCCCCGCCAGGCTGAATCAGCTCGGTATAGTGACGGAAACTCTCCAGATATGCCTCTTTTGTACCATAAATGTCCAGATGGTCAGGATCTGTGGAGGTAATGACCGACATCCATGGGCGCAGCCAGTGGAAACTGCGGTCGAACTCATCGGCTTCAATCACGACATAGTCGGAGTCGGAGAGGATATAGTTAGTGCCGTAGTTCTTGGAGATGCCTCCGAGGAAGGCATTGCAGTTGAGGTGGCTTTGATGCATGATATGAGCACACATGGTGGATGTCGTCGTTTTGCCGTGGGTTCCAGCGACACATAGTCCTTTATGTGCTTTGGTCAGTGTGCCCAGCACCTGTGCACGTTTCTGAATCTCGAAGCCATTCTTCTGGAAGAAAACCAGTTCCTGATGATCTGCTGGGATGGCAGGCGTATAAATGACCAGGCATGACTCCTTCTGTTTGCAGATATGTGGTATCTCTTCGATATTCTCATCGTAGTGAATGAGCATACCCTCTTTTTCCAACTGACGTGTCAGATCGGAAGGTGTCTTGTCGTAACCGGCCACAACCAGACCCTTCTTGAGGAAATAGCGGGCAATGGCACTCATGCCGATACCGCCTGCTCCTACAAAATAGACTGCTTTGATATCTGTTATATTCATCTTACTAACTTGATTACTTCTTTTGCTATGATTTCTGCTGAGTCGGGCAGCGCAAGCTTCAGGACATTCTCACTGAGCTCCTTCAAGCGCTTGTCATCATTGACGGTATGGACTGCCAGTTCAAGCAGATTTGCAGGGGCATCGGCATCCTTGACGTGGATAGCGGCATTCTTGCTGGAGAGTGCCAGGGCGTTCTTGGTCTGATGATCTTCTGCCACATTTGGACTAGGTACGAGGATGACAGGTTTCCCGATCAGACAGAATTCAGAAATACTGCTGGCACCAGCGCGACTGATGACGAGGTCGGCAGCCTTGTAGGCTGTTGCCATATCGGTAATAAAATCGGTTACCTTCAGATTTGGGATATTCTCGCCCTTTAACTCTTCTGCGATAGCAGCACTGTAATAGCTACCTGTTTGCCAAATAAACTGTACGTCAGTAGACTTCACCAAATCAAGGTGGAGCAGTACACTGACATTGATCGTCCTGGCTCCCAGACTACCTCCAAGCAACAGAATTGTCTTCTTTTCAGGGTTCAGCCCGAAGCTCTTGACAGCATCTTCTCGTGAAATCTTGGTATTGAGCAGGGCCTGGCGAACAGGATTTCCTGTCATGATGATCTTTTCTGCAGGGAAGAAACGCTCCATACCTTCATAAGCCACACAAATCTTCTCCGCTTTCTTGGCAAGTAACTTGTTGGTAACGCCGGCATAGGAATTCTGCTCTTGAATCAGACAGGGTACACCCATCGAGGCTGCTGTATTGAGTGTGGGACCACTGGCAAATCCTCCAACGCCCACAACGACATCAGGCTTAAAGTCCTTGATGATTTTCTTAGCCATACGTTGGCTCTTCCATATCTTGAATAGTACTTTGATATTCTTTAGTTTGTGCTGACGATCGAAACCGCAGATGGGAAGTCCCTTGATTTTATAACCTGCAGCAGGAACGCGCTGCATTTCCATACGGTCGATGGCTCCAACGAACAGAATCTGTGCATCGGGTCTTAGTGCTCTCAGGGCGTTTGCAATAGAAATGGCTGGGAAAATATGACCTCCAGTTCCACCTCCGCTAATGATGACTTTTAACTTCTTATCCATACCTTGTTATATATATTGCGTGCAAAAATACAAATTATATTTCTTTTACTGCCAAATTCCCCGCTCTTTTTTTCGCAGAGCGGCTAACACTTAATATCGCACCGATATATGCGCAGTTGATGATGGTGGAGGTTCCACCTTTGCTGATAAGTGGCAGAGGTTGTCCTGTAACAGGAGCTATACCCACTGCAACTAGCATATTGAATGATGCCTGGACAACTAACAGTAATGCTAGTCCCATGGCGAAGAACGCAGGGAAGTTGTTCTCGCAACGGCTGGCGATACGTGCTGTCCTGTAAAGTAAAACAATATAGAGGAACACCACGAATGCTGCTCCAAAGATGCCAAGTTCCTCAATGACAATGGCAAAGATGAAGTCGGAGAAGGCCTGTGACAAGAAATCACGCTCAACAGATTGTCCTGGCCCTTTGCCAATGATATTGCTCGATACAATGGCGATATTGGCGTGTGCTACCTGGGCGTCTTTGTCGAGGTCGTATTCGAGAGGCGATACATTTTTCTTGTCGAGATGTTTGATGATGCGGTTTCGCCAAGTGACGAAGCGGTGGAAGACTCCGCCACCCTTGATGACTTTCGTGTCGGTGGCATTGCCTGAAACAGCCTCGACCGTCTGGGTGTTCTTTTCTTCATCTGCACCGATACTTCCCAAAGTCAGTACCAAAGTCAGGAACACGGCGATAACAAAACCTGCTGCACCTACAAGTTTTCCCATCTGAGTCATCGGTATGCGTCCGATAAACATCATCAGGAAAATGACGACAAGGAGTAAGGCTGCCGTTGACAGATTCTCAATGCCAATCAACGCCGCCGTCGGTACCACAATCCATAGGATATATTTGAATGCCTTCTTGTCGGCTCCGTCTTCGCGTTGCATGGCGCTGAGGATCTGTGCTGTAATCAGAACCATTGTGCCTTTTGCAATCTCTGAAGGTTGGAAAGTGATTCCTCCCGGCAGCGAGATGACACGGTTAGCCCCATTGATAGACTCTCCACCAACAAGTACCCAGAGGAGTGTGATGCCTGAGATAATCAGTAAGAAAGGCGTCATCAATTTAAAATAGCGGCAAGGAATGTTGAGTGTCACCACGGCAACCAAGGCACCTATCACGATCGTGCCGGTGTGGAAAGCAATAGGACCGATGTAGTTCTGGCTCTTATAAGTCAGGTTGCTCGAAGCCGAGAAGACTTCGACGATACTGATCATACAGAGGAAGAAGAATACCATCCAAATGACCTTGTCACCTTTGAAGATGTTGCCTATCTTTTTATTCATATCAGAGGTTTCTTGCTAATTCTTTGAACTGTTCACCACGATCCTCCATGTTCTTAAAGAGATCGAAGGAAGCACAGCAGGGACTGAGTAACACAGTCTCGCCAGGCTGTGCCATCTCGTAACATGCTTCCATGCATTCTTTCATGGAGTGTGTGTCGCGGAAGGGAATTCCCATATTGTCGAAATTGTCGTGTAACTTCTGGTTGTCTGCACCTAAATATACGAGACCTACGCATTTTTCCTTGACGAGCGGCTTGATGGGCTCGTAGTCGTTTCCCTTGTCTTTACCACCGATGATAAGGATGACTTTTGTCTTCATGGACTCTAGTGCATACCAGCAAGCGTCGACATTCGTAGCTTTAGAGTCATTGATGTACTGGACGCCACGAACCGTGCAAACTTTTTCCAGACGATGCTCAACGCCAGGGAAGTCACTGAGGCTCTTGCGGATATTTTCCTTCTTGATGCCTGAGATATTGGCAGCGATTCCGGCGGCAAGGGAGTTGTAGATATTGTGTTTGCCTGTCAGACTGAGGCTTTCTTGTTCCATGTTGAATGGTTCAGGTTCCTCAATCTTATATTGTCCTTTCTCGATGTAACCGATAACGCCTTTCTCTTTCAATTCTGAGAATGGGTACTGAATGGCTTTGATATCGTATTTCTCCAATTCACGCTTGATGACAGGATCATCAGCCCAATAGATGAAAGCGTCTTTTGGGGTCTGGTTCTGGATGATACGCATTTTTGCGTCTACATAGTTCTGCATCTTGAAACCATAGCGGTCCAGATGGTCGGGCGTAATGTTCAACAGGATGGCGATGTTAGCACGGAAGTCATACATGTTGTCGAGCTGGAAGGAACTGAGCTCGATGATGTAGTATTCATGTGGATCTTCAGCCACTTGGAGTGCCAGAGAATTGCCGATATTTCCTGCCAGTCCTGCATCGTAACCTGCCTCCTTGAAAATGTGATATATTAATGAGGTCGTTGTGGTTTTACCGTTCGAACCAGTGATGCAAATCATCTTAGAATCCGTATAGCGCCCTGCAAACTCAATCTCGCTGATGATATGGATGCCTTTGTCGATGGCTTTTTTCACCATCGGGGCTGTATCGGGAATACCGGGACTTTTGATAATTTCGTCGGCATTGAGGATTTTCTCCTCTGTATGTTGGCCTTCTTCCCATTCAATCTGATGGTCATCGAGCTGCTTCTTGTATTTGTCGCCGATTTTTGATATGTCGGAAACAAAGACATCGAAGCCTTCTTTTTTTGCCAGAACGGCAGCTCCTGCGCCGCTCTCTCCTGCGCCTAATATAACGATTCTTTTCATATTTTCTATCTAATCTTTAATGTAATAAGTGTCAGTGCGGCGAGAATAATGGTCGTAATCCAAAAACGGATGGTGATTTTCGACTCGTGGAACGGGCGATGAGGCCACCCTTTCAGGATATACGTACTAGTAGCGTCGAGTTGTGAATCGAGCTTACGGAATGTATCGTGGATTGGAGCAGCCCTGAACACACGGACACGCTTGCCTTTCCGCTTCTGTATCTTGAACCACATGGTCTGGATAATGACGCTGAGACTCTCAATGAAGAAGATCCCGCAAAGGATAGGTAATAGCAACTCCTTATGGATAATTACTGCGCATACTCCGATAATACCACCGATGGTCAGTGAACCCGTGTCGCCCATAAATACCTGAGCCGGGAATGCATTATACCAAAGGAAACCGATCATGGCTCCGACAAAAGCACAGAGGAAGATGACCAACTCCTCAGAATGCGGAATATACATAATGTCGAAGTAAGAGGCATATCCAATGTGTGAAGACACATAGGCTAAAATGCCTAATGCCACACCGATGATAGCGGAATTACCTGCACACATACCGTCCATACCATCGTTAAGGTTTGCTCCGTTTGAGATGCCTGTTACGACAAAAATCGTGATGAAAACGAACAACATCCATCCGGCTGCAACCTTGTACTTTCCGCAGAAGGACATCACTCTTGAATAGTTCAGGTTGTGATTCTTGATGAACGGAATAGTCGTTTGCAATGATTTGACAGGTTCTGCCTTATGCTTGACTACAATCTCCTGATTCTGCTTTACATTGATGTTCTCACGCACAACGACATCGGGACTTAGCCAGAGCGTCAGTCCTACGATGAAGCCTATGCTCACTTGTCCGACAATCTTGTATTTTCCCTTCAGTCCATCCTTGTTGCGCCTGAATATCTTGATATAGTCGTCAAGGAACCCGAGGAAACCTAACCAGACAGTGGTGATAATCATCAGAATAAGATAGGTGTTTCGGATGCGTCCCAAGAGCAGAACGGGAATCAGAATACTCACAATGATGATGATGCCGCCCATAGTCGGCACGCCTTTCTTCTCTACTCCAAACGGGTCAATCTTCGGATCACGTTCCGTTTCAAAGATCTTCTTCTTCTTCATCCACTTGATGAAACGCTCGCCAAACCAAGCAGAGAGCAATAATGCGAGAATCAGCGTCAATAAGGCACGGAACGAGATGTAGGACCACATGTGTGATCCAGGGATGTCGTATTGACCGAGGTATCTGAAGAGATAGTATAGCATGGTTTTGTCTTTTTA
The DNA here is from genome assembly GCA_900318395.1 of uncultured Prevotella sp. Lineage (GTDB taxonomy): Bacteria > Bacteroidota > Bacteroidia > Bacteroidales > Bacteroidaceae > Prevotella. The sequence continues at coordinate 24,785 of ONKL01000025.1, read as the reverse complement.
ATTACCAAATATTTCCTTGACTACTTCCTTGTCATCAAAATGGTGCTTTACGCCCTGAATCTCCTGATAGTCCTCATGGCCTTTGCCGGCTATAAGGATGACGTCACCTTTTTCTGCCATCATGCATGCAGTACGGATAGCCTCGCGACGGTCTACGATGCTGACTACCTTCTTCATCTGTTTGCTGTCGAGACCCTCCAACATGTCGTTGATAATATCTTGCGGTTCTTCGAAACGTGGGTTGTCAGAAGTAATAATGACCTTATCACTCTGCTTAACAGCCTCTTGAGCCATCAGGGGGCGCTTGCCTTTGTCACGATTACCGCCAGCTCCACAGACAGTGATAACTTTTCCCTTGCCGTTGAGTACCTCGTGGATGGCGTTTAATACGTTCTCCAAGGCATCGGGGGTGTGAGCATAGTCGACGATTGCTGTGTAGCCTTCAGGTGATTGGATTGGCTCCAGACGGCCACTGACACTTTTCAGAGTACTTAGTATCACAAGTATTTCCTCGGGTTTCTTGCCCAGCATGACTGCTGTGCCGTAGACAGCGAGCAGATTGCTCACATTAAACTTGCCGATGAACTGAACGCCTACCTCCTTACCATTGATGTCAAGATACATTCCCTCAAAGTGGCACTCGATGATCTTTGCTTTAAAGTCGGCCATCGTTCGTGTGGAATAGGTCTTCACTACAGCCTTGCAGTTCTGGACCATAACCATTCCGTTCTTGTCGTCGCTGTTAATAATAGCGAATGCCTCCTTGCTAAGTCCGTCGAAAAACGCTTTTTTGGCATCGCGGTAATTCTCGAAAGTGCCATGATAGTCAAGATGGTCTCTGGTCAGGTTCGTGAAAATGCCGCCTGTGAAACACAGTCCACCAATACGTTTTTGGGCAATGGCGTGACTGGAGCATTCCATGAACGCATATTCGCAGCCAGCTTCAACCATTTTCGCCAGTAGTCGGTTCAGTTCAATAGGGTCGGGTGTCGTGTGGTCAGCAGGTATAACTTCGTCTTCAATATAGTTGCAGACCGTAGAGAGCAGACCGCACTTATGTCCGAACTTACGGAACATATTATATAATAAGGTGGCGATGGTCGTCTTCCCGTTTGTACCAGTAACGCCAACCAGTTTCAGCTTCTTTGAAGGTTCTCCATAGAATTGTGTGGCAACCTCACCCACGCAGTCTTCTGTTGATTCTACTGCGATGTAGGTGATTCCCGGCTCACGTTTGTTGGGGAAATATTCACAAAGCACGGCAACTGCCCCTTGCTCTATAGCTTTGGGGATGAACTTATGTCCATCGGTCTGTGTGCCAGGAATGGCTACGAAAAGATGACCGGCCTCTATACGTCGAGAGTCGATGTTCACGCCAGATATTTCAATGTCCTCATTTCCAAGAATATTGAGGACCTCTACATTTTTGAGTAGTTCACTTAGCTTCATATTCTTTGTCGTTTTATTTATTCCATATTCAGTTCACAAACCATACCTTGTTTGATGGCGGTTCCAGCATAAATGCTCTGTGACTTAACCTTACCTCTGCCTCTAAGTTTCACTTTAACACCCCTGCTTTCCAGCAGGTATACAGCATCGCGAGCGCCCATCCCCAGTACATCTGGAATGATACCTTTCTGTGTGCTGACTGATGCGAGGGTGACGTCCTTGTTCGTTGTTATAGTTTTACCCCAGACAGGATTTCCTTCTGCGTAAGATCCGCTCCAGTTCGTGTTTGTCTTAACACCAAGATTGTCGAGTACATAGTTGGCTGCTACAAGGTCGCCACCTTTGACATCGGGCACCATGATTGACAAGGTGTCACGTGCATCATCGACATCGAGTTTCAGATTCTGAGCCATCACGCCTTCAGAGATGTGGTGGAAGACGAGTCCACTCATACCACCGCCAGAAGCAGGCAGTCCTGTTTTCTTCAAGCAGACGATACAAGTGTACCGAGGATCGTCGGCAGGGAAATAACCGGCAAATGACAGCCAATAACGGGTGGTTCCTGAGTGATAGCCTCCATACTGGTCAGCAACTTGTGCGGTACCAGTCTTGCCAGCTACCTTAAATGATTTAGAACCAGCTCTTCTGCCAAGTCCCTGGCTAACGACGTGCTCAAGAATCGTCTGCATGGTCTTGATGGCTTGCGGTTTTGCGATACGTTCCTTAAGTACAACAGGTTCAAACTCCCTGAGGACCTCACCATTCTTTACAATCTGTTTGACGAAGCGTGGCTGCATCATCTTGCCATTATTAGCGATAGCATTGTAAAATGTAACAGTGTTGATCGGGGCAATCTGGGTTTCATAGCCGATACTCATCCAAGGGAGTGTTGTCTTGCTCCAATATTTGGCACGATCAGTGGTCTTTGTGTCTGGCATTCTGATCATCGGGGTGTGATAGCCAACCAATGGAATCTTCAAATCCTCATGAATACCGATACGGTATAGCCCTTCCACATATTTCTTGGGGTTGCTACCGTAGAACTTGTCGATGACATAGCTGACTCCGATATTCGAACTGACTTCGAGCGCACGAGCTACGTTGATGTCTTGATAACCGCCACGGCGCCAGTTGTGATCTTTCATGTCACGGCCATGCATATTCATGACACCACTTCCTGTGTGAATGACAAAGCTGGTATCCACTACGCCATCGTCGAGCGCAACCAGGAATGAAGCGGTCTTGAACACCGATCCTGGTTCACAACGGTAGCTGATGGCATTGTTGACAGTCTCACGGTATTCCCCGTCAGCACCACGGGTCATATTGACAATAGCCTTGATGTCACCTGTTTTCACTTCCATCAGAATGGCTACGCCCATTTCACCGTTGATTTCTTTCAGCTCTTCAATCATGGCACGCTCAGCCAAGTCTTGCATGCCAACATCGATTGTTGTAACAATATCGGCACCATCTTCAGGTAAGAGAACTGGTATGTCCAGATATTTACTCAGGATCTTACGACGGTGCATGATACCGTTTTTGCCCCTGAGAATTGAGTCGAAAGAAAGCTCTAAACCATATTTCGCGCTATCTTTGGCTCCAAACATGTCACCAACAGTACGCTGGGCCAGTGATCCAAATGGGCGCCGACGGGCATTGAATTCTTCCCAGTGGAACCCTCCTTTGTATATCGGCTCTTTGAAGATGGGGAGCTTACGTACCTCGCAGAACGTGTTATAGTCGATGCGACGTGGCCAGATGGGGTAGTGGCGTGCACCTTCCTTGCCGTTTTTTAGCACACGTTTTTTTCCTGCTATCAAATGGGTCTTAAATTCTTCCGCTGTTTTTGAAGGGAATATCTGGCTCAGCCCTTCACAGATACTATCTATTTTCTCTTCCCAAATGGAATCCTGTTTTTGAGCGTGAATGGAGTCGTCTCTTCCAGCTTGGAAGTCCATATAGACTTTATATTCTGGTATGCTACTGGCCATCAGCTGACCATCACAGCTAAGGATATTGCCACGACCGGGTTTAACGCTGACACTATCGCGTTTCAGACGGTCGGCCACTTGAGTCCAATAGTCCTTCTTGGCAGTCATGATATACATGGCCTTGCCAACAACGGCAAAACCAATCAATGTCAGGACTACTGCGATGGCAAAGTAGCGGGGCATTACTTTATCGCTCTTAAACTTACTCATTCCGTCTTTTTATTCGGGTACATTTATTATATATGGTGGCAGGTCTGATATATGCAACACACTGTCCTTGTTTTGTTTTAAAGCTTCCAGAACATGACTCTCACGGCATTTTTCTGTCAAAGTGCTTGAACTTGAAAGTGCCTTGTATTTGGCGTCGAGCAACTGCTTCTCCAGTTTGTCAATGGCAATCATGTCCTGTTGGCACTGATAGCGGATGGCTACATAGACAATACAGAATACAACCATGAGTACAAATAGCCATATCTGGCGACGGACCATTTCTGCCGTGAGGAAGTCCCCGCCAAGAATCGTCCTCAGTGTCATTGCGGAACCAGGCTTGGGATCTTCCTCTTTTGCCTTTTCCTTAATCATCTGGATCGTTTTCTTGGCCTGCTCCTTCATCTCGGCAGCTTCCTCTTCCACAAGCTTCTCTTCATCTGTGGCGGGGACTTCTGCTTCCGGCTGTTGGATTTCCAGTTCTATGTCTTCTTTTTTAGCCATATTTATACCTTTTCTGCAATTCTTAATTTTGCGCTTCTGCTACGTGGGTTGCGCTCCTGCTCTTCGTCGCTTGGTGTGATCACCTTATTGCTGAGCAGTCGGAAAGGAGCCTCTGTGCGACCGAAAAAATCCTGCACCATTCTGCCCTCGGGGTTCCCGGCTCTCATGACGTTCTTGACGATGCGGTCTTCTAAGGAATGATAGGTAATGACGGAGAGCCGTCCTCCTTCGTTTAGTATTTCCTTCGCACCGTTTAGCATCTCTTTTAGGGCGTCCATCTCACGATTGACCTCAATGCGTAGTGCCTGAAACAGTTTGGCTGTTTCTTTTTTCTCACGCTCACGCTGGAACAGTTTTTCTGTGGCCTGCATGAGATCGCTTGTCGTTTCAATATTTTTGTTGCTCCTTGCTTTTACTATGGCGGCCGCAATCTTGCGGGCGTTTTTTAATTCTCCGTAGATGTAGAAGATGTCGGCTAGCGCCTCTTCACTATATGTGTTCAAGACTTCTGCCGCTGTCATTCCTGACCTGTTGTTCATGCGCATGTCCAACGTTGCATCGAAGCGGAAGGAGAATCCGCGTGTCTCATCGTCGAAATGATGGCTGGAAACACCGAGATCCGCCAACAGACCGTCGATATGTGCAACATGGTAGTAACGCATCCAGTTGCGGAGATATCTGAAATTGCTCCTCACGAATGTGAATCTGTCATCATCAAGGATGTTCTTCTCTGCGTCCTCGTCTTGGTCGAAGCTGTAGAGATGGCCGTTTTTCCCCAAACGGTTCAGAATCTCCTTGCTGTGGCCTCCTCCGCCGAAAGTGACGTCTACATAGATGCCGTCAGGCTTGATGTTCAGCCCGTCGATGCTCTCCTGAAGGAGTACAGGTACGTGATATGTCTCGGCAGTGTTCATCATAGGGCATCGTCGGCGTTCATGATGTTTTCAAATTCTATTCCAAACTCTTCATCAGGTTTGAGCGTCTGTAACAGGTTCTTAGGCGACCATATCTCAATGGTGTTGTCCATACCGATGAACTGGATGTCCTGATCGATCTCTGCGATTTTTTGCAGGCGTTTTGAGATGAGGAATCTTCCATTGCCATCGAGTGTCACCACTTCAGCTTCTGACACAAACTGCCGGAACATCTGTTGGTGAGACTGTTTCCATGGCTTCAGCTGGGTCTTCAACAGGTCAATCCGTTCGTTCCATACACTTTCAGGATAAAGCACAAGGCACTTTTGGAAGACATCCTTTCTTAACATCAGACAATCCTCGCCAGATGCTTGCAACACCTTGCGGAAAACTGCTGGTAGAAAGGCTCTTCCTTTCGCGTCAGTTTTGGCTTCTATGTTTCCTAAAAAGCGCATATATACCTATTTAATGATTTCGGTCACAAAGGTAGGAAAAAATCCCCACTTTGCACCACATTTCCCCACTTTTTTTCAATTTTAACTTTATTTTATTGATTTGTACCCTTTTTGTCTACTAAATACATTTAAAATATAACATTTTTCTCCTTTTTTTGCTCAGAATTGAAAGAAATGTGCTATTTTTGCAACTTGTTAACGAAAATGTGCAAATGGCAACAGTAGTTGAGCAGACAATTGATATCGATGCAATCCTGAAAGGGAAGATGGGCACGAAAGCGAAATTCGTGCCTGGTTTTTTGGTTCGGTGGTTGAAGCGTATTGCTCATCAGGATCAGGTGAATGCCTTCCTGTGGGATAATCGTGACAAGACAGGAGTCGACTGGTTGGAAGCGTGTGTCAAGTATCTTGATATGACTTTGGAGGTGGAGGGAAAGGAAAATCTTCCCGACCCCAGCGATGGGAGACTCTATACTTTCGTGAGCAACCACCCCCTTGGTGGTGAGGATGGAGTGGCTTTGGGTGCTATTATAGGGCGTCACTATGATGGACGATTCCGATATCTTGTGAATGACTTGCTGATGAATCTTCCTGGATTGGCGCCTATTTGCATTCCGATTAATAAAACAGGTAAGCAGAGCCGTAACTTCCCGGCAATGGTTGAAGCTGGTTTTCAGAGTGATAATCACATGCTGATGTTCCCTGCAGGTATCTGCTCCAGAAAGCATCAGGGGATTATCCGAGATATCCCATGGAAAAAGACTTTTGTCTCGAAAAGTGTTGAATATCAACGAGATGTAGTGCCGATTCATTTTAGTGGTCAGAACAGTAAGTTCTTTTACCGCTTGGCAAACTTTAGTGACAAATACCTGCCTTTCAATCTGGCAATGTTGTTTCTGGTTGATGAGATGTACAAAAATGTGCACAAGAGTTTCCAGGTTAAAATAGGGAAGCCGATTCCGTGGCAAACGTTCGATAAAACGAAAACACCGATGGAATGGGCTCAATTTGTTAAGGAACAAGTCTACAAACTATAAACTTATAAGAGAATGGAACAGGAGATTATCCAGCCGATAGACAAAGAAGTGCTTAAGAGTGAACTGACTCCAACACTTCAACTTCGTATGACGAATAAGAGTCATAACGAGATATATGTCATCACTGCTCATAATGCACCCAATGTGATGAAAGAGATTGGCCGTCTGCGTGAGATTGCCTTTCGTGAAGCTGGAGGCGGAACTGGCAAGGCTATGGATATCGATGAGTTCGATACCTGTGAGAATTGCTATAAACAGTTAATAGTCTGGAATCCTGAAGAAGAGGAGATTATTGGCGGCTATCGCTATTTAGAGGGGACGAGCTGGAAAATGGACGAGAAGGGGCAGCCTATGCTCGCTACCAGTCATATGTTTCATTTCTCTGAGAAGTTTATCAAGGAATATATGCCTTATACGATAGAACTTGGCCGGTCCTTCGTCTCTCTGCCATATCAGAGTTCTCGTATGGGTGCTAAGAGTCTTTTCGCTCTTGATAATCTTTGGGACGGACTGGGCGCGTTGACGGTTATTATGCCTAATGTGCGCTATTTCTTCGGTAAGATGACGATGTATCCCTCTTATATCCGTAAAGGGCGTGACATGATCCTGTATTTCCTGAAAAAACATTTCGATGATAAGGATAAGCTGATTATACCGATGAAACCGTTGGAAATTGAGGAAGATCCGCAGGCTTTAGCAGCATTATTCTGTAAAGACGATTTCAGGGAAGATTATCGTATTCTGAATGCCGAGATTCGTAAATTGGGTTACAATATTCCCCCGTTGGTGAATGCTTATATGAATCTCTCTCCTACGATGCGACTCTTTGGTACTGCCATCAACTATGGTTTTGGTGACGTGGAGGAGACGGGTATCCTGATTGCTGTCGATGAGATTCTGACTGAGAAACGTGTTCGTCACATTGACTCTTTTATAAAAGAACATCCAGAAGCACTAAAGATTACAAGCGGTGCAAACAAGGTGATTTATAAGGAAAAGTAAGATTACCCACTTATGTTCGGAATTGCTTTCAATGCTTTGCTGGCATGCTCTTGTGCCAGCCTCTTTTAAGGTTCTATTCCTTAAATAATGTTTAAAATGGTTAAATTCCTTCTTTTTTATGCAAGGTTTTTTGAATTTGCAGTTATATATACAGATGAGCAATCAGAAATTGTGAAGATGAGAATGAAAAATCTTATATATAAAATAGGTATAATGGTCTGGAGCCTGATGCTATTTGCAGCATGTTCCAGCGATAGCGTTGATGATACAAGTGCTATCATTGACCCCAATCCTTCTCCCAGAACAGAGACATGGATGGTAACCATTGAACCTGAGTTCGTCTTAACAGATGCAGACAGGGCTGCACACCGCGTAGCACCTGTCAAAGAAGCGATTGACGATAAGGGTCAGCGGGTTGCGACCTTTGATAGCCTGGCAGTCAATAATGTTATTCTTAAGGAAGGATGGCGGTATAAGCTAAAGATTGCTGCTAACTTGAGTGTTGATGATCTTGGCAGTTCTGCCTTTACGTTCACCTCGATGAAGATCGAAGATATGGTTTATGTCGGGATTAATAAGGACAATATGAAAGAGGTGGTCATGGATGTCATCCCTATTCGGGTCCTTCCTAAGAACAGTGAAGAGACCTGGAGTTATGAGACACTCTATGGTAAGATAGTGGGCACTGATCAGAAGATCGACATGATGATGGGTGAGATCAATGGCCTTGATTATAAGGAGTTCTATGGGAAAGACAAATTGTATCGTCTGCGCATTGTGGCAAGTATCACACCTTCTCCTAAGCCGATTTATGAGGGCAAGCAGCAGCGTATCCGCTTGATTCAGGTTGTCAGAAAGACGGAAATAGAGAAAGACAGCATCATTTATGCTGATGGCGAGAATGTTGATCCGGCTATACCTGTCAGCGATTCCCAGTATGGTGATTTTGAGATGGTATGGAGCGTAAATGGAAAAGAGATTGGTAAAGGTATTCTGCATGCAGAGCAGAATAGTACATCTACATTCGGTCTTTTCATGGATGCGGAGAACAATATGACAAAGTTCTTTGTTGACTCTTTATATAAGAAGGACTTCAAGACGATGGAACCGCAGCCAGTCATATTTGATTATGAGGGCGCTACCTATAATTCAACTTTGCAGTATGTCTATGTTGGCTATTCTGATGATGCCAATTACTATAATATCAAGGATTGGCAATATAAGGCGATTGCCAAAATTGATGATATGTTCTATCAATTTACGCCGATGCCAGATTACGAGAAGTCTATTTTATATTACGATAAAAAGGTAAAACAGTGGGCGGGAGTCATTCCGATAAAACAGGTGGACCTCTGTGAGGCATATAGGATACCACCACCCTGGACTGAGGAATATAAGATGTCAGCATCTTCCCCGTTAACGATAAAGTTTAGCACGACTAAAAAGATTAAATAGGGAGAGACGGTTTGGAGACTGAAAGGCAACTGCTCGATGCTATACGTGGCGGTGACTCCCAGGCGATGCGACGTCTGTATGACCGCTTTTCAGGATATGCCATGGCGATAAGTCTGAGGTATATCTCGGGGCGCGATGACGTTAGAGATGTGATGCAAGACAGCTTCGTTAGTATACTGACCTCCATAGGCGATTTCGAATACAGGGGTGAAGGGTCGCTGAAAGCTTGGGTCACGAAGATTGTAACAAACAGAGCCCTCGACTGGATAAACGAACATGATCTGCTGAAGACTACGGACGTGATGCCAAAAGAGGAGATAGCAGATGAGGAAGAGCCCCAGGTGGAATTGGTTCCGCCCGATGTCCTCAATCAGATGATAGGGCGATTGCCTGTAGGTTGCCGACTGGTGTTAAACCTCCATGTATTTGAGCAACTCTCGCATAAGGAGATCGCCCGTCGGCTAGGAATCAAAGAGGCTTCATCAGCCTCGCAGTTCTTTTACGCAAAGAAACTATTGATAGGAATGATAAATGATTATTTAACTCATAAAGGAAATGAAACAGGAAGCATGGATTAAACAGTTACGCGATCGGCTGGCAGACCACGAAGAGGCTGCTCCGGCAGACTTGTGGGCTGGTATCGAGGCTAAGCTTGCCCAGCAGGCTGCTCCGAAGCGTCCTCGCATTGTTCCTCTATGGGGCAGATGGGCAGCAGCGGCAGCCGTTCTTGCAGGTGTCATCATGGGAGGTGGTTACCTGATGCAAGAGACTGAAAATGAGCAGATGGCTATTTCGACGAGTGCAGGTCAGATGGCAGAAGTACAGAAAGCAGATGATCATCAGAGTGTTTCAGAGCCTGAGCTGGCAGAAAGTGGCATTGCAGCGAAATCTCAGCAGTTTGTGGCTCAACTGAAGCAGGTGGCATCAGCTGTAGAGAAGATGGTGTTACCAGTGACAGCTTCTGAAAACCAGACAAATCCGGCGCAGGAACTGCAGGCAGAGAAGCAACTGGCTGAACTGTTGGAGCAGGAGACGGAGGAACAACCTGTTGAGCAGCCGACTCCTCAGCAAAATGTTTCAGAGCATAAGACCACTGCTAAGAAACAGTTACCGCCTAGTGAAGATGATGTCATCAAGGAGTTAGATCGCAAGATCGCAATGGCTGCTAAACAGCGCTATACTCAGGCTGAGTTTGGACTTTATGCTTCAAACGGTTTTAGCAACCAAGTGAGCTCTAATGGTGTGGTTATGAATCCGTCGATGGCTGCGAATTATAACTTGAATAATTATAGGTCTGCAGGTACTCGAGCTGATGATAATGAGGATATTTATTTGGCTAATTATGAAGAAAAACAGAAGCATTATCAGCCGATATCCTTTGGTCTGTCAGCAAATATCCCCATCTATCCGAAGCTTTCTATAGGAACAGGTCTTGTATATACGCGCCTTCGTTCTGATTTTACTTCGGTCATGTCAGGTAACTCTATCTTAACTGAGCAGACTTTGCATTATATTGGTATTCCTGTGAACTTGCAGTATATGATCTGGAGTAAGGGTGGCTTTAGTTTTTATGCTGCTGCCGGTGGACAGGCTGATTATAATGTGAAGGCAAATGCGAAACGTGAAGGCATAAAGGTTGAACAGGAACGTGATTGCCTGCAGTTCTCAGTACAAGGATCGTTAGGCGTTCAGTTTAATATCGTTCCTATGCTAGGCATTTATGTGGAGCCGGGCGTCAAATATTATTTCGATAATGGGAGCGATGTTCGCAACTATTTCAAGGATAAGCCAACGAACTTTAACTTCCAAGTGGGTTTGCGCCTGAATTTAGGAAACCAGTAACTGTAGGCCGATGCCGCGGACGGTCTTGAGCGTGATCTTCGGCTCATCGGCCAGCAGTTTACGAAGCTTATTCACAAATACATCAAGGCTGCGAGAAGCAAAGTAGTCATCTTCAGTATTCCAGAAACGGCTGAGGATGGCTTCTCTACGTACCACATTATTTTTGTTTTCTGCCAGCAGTTGTAGGATTTGTGCCTCGCGCTGGGTGATGGTCTGTGAAAGGCCGCTCTCATCGTTACGGAGGGTAGCATGCTCTGCATCAAGTGTGTATTTCCCCAGCTTGTAATGGCTTGTTTCCTTCTGAGACTTGTTTCCATTGCGCATCTTCATCAGTGCTTGGATATGGGCATCGAGCTCCTCTGGTACAAAAGGCTTCTTCACGTAGTTGTTGATGCCAAGGCGATAGCCGGCTTTAACGTCGTTAGGCGAGGTGAGGGCAGAGGTGAAGATGATAATGACATCGCCGTCAGTTTCGCGGATACGTTCTACCATCTCAAATCCGTTCATCACAGGCATGTCGATATCTGAGATAATCACGTCTGGGTGCGACTCCTCCCACATTTTCAGGCCTTCCTTTCCGTTTGAGGCTGTAGTGACTTCATAGCCACCGATAATATCTTCCAGACCGGTCTTCTCTATATAGGCCAGTGATGCATCGTCTTCAACTATCAATAACTTAATCATAAGCTTTTGGGAATATAAAGGGTGAATTCTGAATACTTGTCTTTCTCACTGGCAACGGTGACCTTGCCACCATGTGCCTGCATAACCTGGTCTACGTAGTTTAGCCCCAGTCCGAAGCCGGATACACCACCCTTGCGGTTCTGTTCATGGATGGCAGCACGCCCGAACTTGTCGAAGATGATGCGCTGGTCTTCTTTTGAGATACCGATGCCGTTATCGTATACCTTTAAAAGTACGTTCTTGTCGTTTTCGGAGGTTGAGATCCTGATGTCAATCTCTTCCTTGGAGTATTTGATGGCATTGTCAATCAGGTTGGCAATAGCCTCTGTCATATATTGTTCGTCGGCAAGAACGATTTTGGTCTTGAGGTCAGTGGTGATGCTGATAGGCTTTTCTACTTTAGCCTTGGCCTTTTCTGTCAGGTCGTTGATGATAGGCTCCAGGTCTACTTCGTTTTTATTGAGAATCAGCTTCTTGTTCTCCAGTTTCGAGATTGTCAATAGTTTATTGACGAGTGCCAGTAGGTGCTCGGCCTCGCTTTCTATGATGCTGTAGTATTTCTCCTTGATTTCAGGTTTGTTATCCAGCTTGCCGGAATGCAGGAAGTGGGCGCCCATGATAATGCTTGATAAAGGCGATTTCATGTCGTGTACCATTGCATACGAGAAATCGTTGCGCAGATCGGCCATTGCCTGTTGCTCGTCCAGATAGCGTAGTAGTCTGAGCAGGATCACACCAAAGAGGATCAGGATAATTCCACTTGCCAGAAAGAGCGGACTGAGCCTTCTTGCAAGTTCTGGATAGGGATTGTTAAGTGCCAGCTGGATACCCTTAGACTGGTCGCGACGTATACTGAATACTTGTGTTTTCAGTGAGTTGCCTGTCTCATGACTGTTGCTTCGGCGCAGGATGTTTCCTTGGTGATCAACCTCGAGAATGGTGAAATCACGATTCAGGTTCACCACGCTGAGCAGACTGTCTACATAGTCCGACAACGTATCGAGGGAAATCTCTGAGTGGTATTTACGGCTCAGCACGTCGTTCATGCCTTCAACGGAGGATATGAGCGACAGGTCGCCTCGTAACTGTGGCAGACTGAGCGTATCGCCTTTCGAAACAATGTCTGCACGGTTATAACTCTCGTAGAACATGGCCCAGGGCATCTGGTTGCCAGCTCTCTCGCTGATGTCCCTCACAGCAGAACGGTAGGTCATCCACATATAGAGTCCCAGCAACAACATTACTGCTATCATTGCTGCCACTGACACATATTTATATTTGTTTGGACGCATAATTGAGCGCAAAGATAAGGCAAAAAAATGATAAGACAAAAAGATTTAACCTAAAAATAACATTCGGATAACTTAATGTTAGTGCAACTTATCGTACCTTTGCACCGTCAAAAGGACAAAGTAACAGAAATAGTAACAATAAAAATACAAGAGATATGGAATCAATCATCACAGCAGCAACAGTACTGACCATGTACTTCAACGCTATCAACAGCAACGATGTTAACTATCTGTATAACGCAGATATGGAGGACAACGTAGTCAACAAGATCGAGGTCTATGAGAAGAATGCTGACCACCAGATGGCTCAGAAGATGGAATATAAGTATGAGTATGATGAGCAAGGTCGCTTGGTAAACAAGGAGATGCAGAGCTGGGATGAGGCAAAGAAGCAGTGGACTAAGAGCAGCCGTCTCGTTTATAAGTATTATAAGAATGGTTACAATGTAGAGGTCAGCAAGTGGAATGCTGACAAGCAGGCTTACGACCTTCCCTCTCAGGTAACACTTTACCGTTCTGTTGGTCTTAACATGACTTCAGTAAAGACCTATCGCATGAATGAGGCTCAGGACAATATGTACCTTGCTGACAGTATGATTGTGATGGAGCCTATCGACAGTCGTCTGCTCGCTGCTATCTAATTTCGTTGATTTCTCTCTAAAATATATAAAAACCTTTAAAACGGTAGGATTATCCGTAATCGGTATACGCTGATTACGGATTTTTCTTTGTATCTTTGCAGCCGAATTAGAATACAAAAACAATGGAACTAATTAAGAATAAGGAGTTTGGAGGTGAACGACCTCTGTTTGCTACCCACGACTTGCGACTGGAGAATATTACGATCGTCGACGGGGAGTCTGGCATCAAGCAGTGCCAGAACATGGAGTGCTACGATAGTAAGTTTTATGGCAAATACCCCTGGTGGCATGTCGATGGAGCGAAGATTGAGAATTGCTATTTTGCACCAGGTTCGCGTTCCGCCATCTGGTATACTAACGATCTCGTGATGAAGCATTGCACTATCGACGGTCCAAAATTCTTCCGTGAAATGAAGAATGTAGAGCTCGAGGATGTCACTATCAACGATGCCGATGAGACCTTTTGGAAGGTGAAAGGACTTAGACTGAAGAATGTCACCCTCCATGAAGGTACCTATCCTTTCATGTTCTCTGAAGACATTTATGTCGATGGATTGGAGAGCGATGCAAAGTATGTGTTCCAGTATTGTAAGAACGTGGAGATCCACAATGCCAAGATTGTTACTAAGGATTCTTTCTGGGAGTGTGAGAATATCACGATTTACGATTCGCTGCTTGACGGTGAGTATCTGGCCTGGCATTCGAAAAACGTCCGCCTTGTGAATTGTCATCTCGCTGGCGAACAGCTGCTCTGCTATGCCCAGGATCTCGTGCTTGAGAATTGCACCATCGATGCGGCCTGTGACCGTATGTTCGAGTATTCTACTGTCGAGGCTGATATCCGAGGGCATATCGAGCACATCAAGAATCCTTCCAGCGGACATATTATTGCCGATTCCATCGGCAGTGTTACGATCGATGAGAATGTCCGTCAACCTAATAATTGCGTCATAGAGACAAGGAAATGAAATACGATTTTGATGAGTTAGTCGAGCGCAAAGGTACTGGTTGCGTGAAGTGGGATGAGAGACCAGATGCCGATGTGAATCCATCTTTGGATTTGATTCCTCTTTGGGTGGCTGATATGGACTTCAAGGCTGCACCTGCTATCCTTGAAGCTGTCCGTAAGCGTGCTGAGCATGGTGTATTCGGCTATACCGTTGTTGAGGAGGATTATTACGAGGCTGTCATCTCCTGGTTCCGTCGTCGCCATCACTGGACTATCCAGCGCGAAGAGATCCTCTATACGACAGGTGTTGTTCCTGCTATGTCGGTAGCTATCAAGGCTCTAACGATGCCTGGCGAAAAAGTGCTGATTCTTTCCCCGGATTATAACTGTTTCTTCTCCTCCGTCCGTAATAACGGCTGCGAAGTGCTTGAGACGGGATTGAAGCGTGTGGGCGACTCTTTCGAAGTGGATTGGGAGGATTTCGAGGCTAAATGTGCCGATGAGAAGACTTCCGTATTCCTGCTCTGCAATCCTCATAACCCCACAGGTCGCGTATGGACTCGTGAGGAATTGGAAAAGATGAACGAGATCTGTCTGCAATATGGCGTGAAGGTGGTGAGTGATGAAATTCACTGTGAGCTCATGATGCCTGGCTACCATTTCCAGCCTTTTGCTGCTGTCAGTGAGGCTTGTCGTCAGAATAGTGTGATTCTCAACTCGCCTTCCAAGTCGTTTAATATCGCAGGACTGCAGGCGGCTAACATCATTTGTTCACAGCCGGAATGGCGTCGCCGTCTTGATCGTGCTATTAATATCAACGAGGTGTGCGACTTGAATCCATTCGGACCTGTGGCCTTGAAGGCAGCTTATAACGAGAGTGAGGACTGGATAGATGAACTCAACCTCTACCTATGGGATAATTTTACACTTTTGCGCGATTTCATCGATAAGAATATCCCTCAATGGAAAGTCTGCCGTCTGGAAGGAACTTATCTTCCTTGGGTTGATGTGTCAGCTATGGGTATCAGCGTTCAGCAACTCTGCGATCGCCTGCTTACAGAGGCCAGTGTGTGGATTAATCCTGGTACGATGTATGGGCCTGAGACGGGAAAAGGCTATGTCCGTTTCAACATAGCCTGTCCGCGTAGTCGCTTGCAAGAAGCGCTGAATCGTATAGCGGAAGTTATATAAGAAGAAGGAGCCTCGAGAGGCTCCTTCTTCTATTCTGGTAGGATGGGATCACCCATCTCTGAGGCTTCTGCGTCTTGATCATTGAGCTTGAAGAGCATGAACTTCGGACTTTCAGCTGTGCAGGGAGTCCAGCCTAAACCCTCAGCACCTTCAGCACCGTTAGGATCGCTGTACTTGGCGAAGTTGGTCCAAGCGGTGAGCATTTTTTCCGATAGATCCCAGTCTCCCTGTGTCCAAGGACGCCAACAGTGCTTCAGACTCTTGAATACAAACCAGAGGTCGCTCGAGTGGAAGGCACCTTTCAGACGATTGGTGATGTCAGGATGTTTGCCGTCATCTGGCAGTGGGCGTGCAAACTCGTATGCCCAGGCTTTGCCGCCTTTTTCCTGACGAACTTTGCAGAACTCTGCGATACCATGCCCCATGGAGCCCATGTCGTTCAGTGTGTAACCAATCATGTAAGGAACGTCAGCAAGTGTGCCTTCACGGGTGGCTTCATCGAAGTTCTTGACAGATACGTAGCCGTCAATGATAGGACGCTCCATCACCATCACGTCCGTCTTGTTCACCATATTATATAAGGTACCTACGGTGTAGAGAATCTCCGTTGAGGCTGCACGCAACTTCTGCAGATCAGTCAGTCCAGCCCAGTCCATCACTTTCTTAGTCTCTGCCTCAGCCTCTTTCAGTGTCGGATTGTAGGTGAAGAATTTGACTGCTGGTGTAGCAGGCTTGGCCTCTTCACCCTCCTTTGCTGGTACATTGATGCCGCCTGCACTCATGATGACGGCCTTGTGGAACAGACCACGTGCCAGCGGACTCTCGCAGAGTGTACGTACGCTACCACCACCTGCACTCTGGCCAAAGATAGTGACATTCTCTGGGTCACCACCAAACTGGGCGATGTTCTGCTTGATCCATTTCAACGATTGAATCTGATCGAGGATACCATAGTTACCGCTGACATGGTTGGGACTCTCTTCTGAGAGTTCTGGATAAGGCATGAAGCCAAAGATGCCCAGACGATAGTTGATCGTGACGAGCACCACGTCCTTAGAAGCCCATTCCTGGCCGTCGAATTCAGGTTCTGTACCCCATCCTTCGCGATAGCCGCCTCCGTGAATCCACAGAGCAACAGGCAGTTTCTTGTTCACATCGCCAGGGGCCTTGGTGTAAACGTTCAGATAGAGACAGTCCTCACTGTAGGGCGATTCGTCGCCGTAACCCCATTCGGAGGCGTAGAAACCAGGATAGTGAACAGCCTGATAGCCAGGATGACCGAATCGGTCACAGATACGGATACTGTCCCATGCAATCACTGGCTGTGGTTCTTTCCAGCGCAGGTCGCCAATGGGTGGCGCAGCATAAGGGATGCCTTTGTAGACATACACGCCAGGGTTCTCAGCCACGACGCCTTTGATCAGACCGCCGTCGATTTTCAGTACGGGTGCTTCTGCTTCTGGTGCAGTGCAGCCGATGAGTGCCAATAATGGCAGCATTAACAGAAGTTTTTTCATATTAAAGTCTTTAGTTGATAATAAATTCATTCGCAAAGATAGAAAAAAATCTAATACGTTGTTCATCTTTAGAAATAAATATCGTAACTTTGCAACATGAAACAAACAAAGTGTAACATGATGAATAATAGGTGGTTCCTCGTTTTTTGTGTCGCATCAGTCCTGAATGCAAAGGCAGCAGACTTTAACATCCGTGACTATGGGGCTAAATCTGATACGACACAGCTATCTACATCTGCTCTTCAGCAGGCGATTGATGACTGCTCAAAGGCGGGAGGTGGCAGGGTAGTGGTGCCTGCTGGCCAATATAAGATAGGAACTGTTGTACTCAAAAGTCATGTTCATCTCTATCTCGAACAGGGAGCAACACTCTATGGCAGTACGAATCTGGACGATTATTTGCCGATGAAATCGGATTTTGTTTCTTTACGTACTCATACCACGACGATTCAGCTGATCTATGCAGACAAGGTGAGTCATGTTGTCATCAGCGGCCAAGGAACCATCGATGGCAGGGGGCGTGCTTTCAAGAAACTTTCTTGGAACGATGAAGGCATCACGCGTCCTCACCTGCTTCGATTCATCCAAAGCGAGGACATTACGGTGAAGGATATAATACTCAGGAATAGTGGCTGCTGGATGCAGCACTATCTGGCCTGCGACCGCCTGAATATCGATGGAATCAAGGTTTTTAACCGTAACAACTACAATAATGACGCCCTCGATATCGATGGTTGCCACGATGTGATTGTCAGAGGTGTGATGGCCGATAGCGATGATGATGGCATCACTCTGAAGTCTACCTCGCCAAGATTGTGCGAAAATGTACGTATCTCCGACTGTCTGGTGTCGAGCCATTGTAATGCGGTGAAATTGGGAACTGAGACGAATGGCGGTTTCCGTAACATCAATATCTCGGGCATTGTGGTAAAGCCCAGTAGTGATCAACGTGAAAAGTTCTTCGGACAGTGGATAGGCTCTTCTGCCATTTCGCTTGAGATTGTCGATGGCGGCGTACTCGAGAATGTGAATATCTCCGATTTCACCGTGGAAGGTACTGAGTCGCCCATCTTCATCCGTCTTGGTAATCGTGGACGTGGCTATCTCTCCAGTGGTGCCAATATGGAGTCCATTGTTCCTATCGATCATGTGGGATGTATCGACGGTGTTCATCTTGATAATATTCAGATTCGCCATGCTGGTTCCATGGGATGCTCTATTACGGGCTTACCAGATTATCCTGTACGAAATGTCTCCATTTCGAATGTCTCTATCCATCATCAAGGTGGCGTTTCTGCCGATGAAATGGATGAAATTTTTGAATCCGTCAAAGATGAGAAGGAGAAAGACTATCCAGAAGCAACCATGTGGGGTAACTTACCAGCGAAGGGATTCTTCGTGCGTCATGCCCGCAATGTGCGGTTCTCGAATATCGAGGTTACTACCGAACAGCCTGATGCTCGCCCTGATTTTGTGGAAATAGACTCTGAAGGTTGGGGTGATCAAGGTGATGGAACCTATCGCAATCCCGTACTTAATGCAGATTTCTCCGATCCTGATGTCATCCGTGTTGGGTCTAAATATTATATGGTGGCATCCGACTTCCATTTTCTTGGTATGCAGGTGTTGGAGAGCGATGATATGGTGAATTGGCAGTATATCAGTCAGATATATCGTCGCTTCGATGAACCAGGATGGGATACGAATGCCCATTATGCTGGTGGCTCCTGGGCTCCGTCTATCCGCTATCACGACGGACTCTTCTATGTCTATTTCTGCACCCCCGATGAAGGGCTCTATATGTCTACTGCCAAGGATCCTCACGGCCCATGGGCACCACTCCATCTCGTTAAACGTGTGGAGAAATGGGAAGATCCCTGTCCTTTCTGGGATGAAGACGGACAGGCTTATCTGGGGCGAAGCCGTCATGGGGCTGGGCCTATTATCGTTCATCGAATGTCGCCTGATGGTAAGACATTGCTTGATGAGGGCGTGACGGTCTACGAAGGACCTGTTGCTGAGGGTACGAAGTTCTTGAAGCGTAATGGTTTCTATTATCTGATTATACCTGAAGGCGGCGTGGGGCAAGGTTGGCAGACGGTGCTCCGTTCGCGCAACATCTATGGTCCCTATCAGCGTAAGGTCGTTTTGGAACAGGGTTCTACGAAGATTAACGGACCGCATCAAGGTGCTTTGGTTGATGCGCCTGATGGCAGTTGGTGGTTCTATCATTTCCAGGAGACGCCAGTGCTGGGACGTGTGGTTCATCTACAACCTGCTCGCTGGCAGGATGACTGGCCGTTAATGGGTGTCGACCTCGATGGAAACGGCATCGGTGAGCCTGTCGTTTCCTGGAAAAAGCCGATTTCATCGAATGATTCTCAACCTTTGCGAACAGATGATGATTTCTCTGGCCCCCTTGGCTTACAATGGCAATGGAACCATAATCCAGTTGATACTTATTGGAATCTTTCTGCCTGCAAAGGATGGTTGACGCTTCAGGCTTTGCCTGCTGTGGATTTGAAAGCCTGTCGTAACATGTTGACGCAAAAGGTTGTTGGATGGCAAAGCGAGAGTACCACGATGGTGGAGTCGTCAGGCGATAACTTTGCTGGCCTTTTCTGCTCAGGCAAGGAGTTTCGTGGCATTGGCCTATGTAAAGACGGTATTTATGTCGAGGCTGGTGGACAGCGGCAGTTGGTACAGAAGGGAAAATTTGCTCAAGTCTGGTTTCGTGTGACAAACGATTGTCAGCAGAATCGCCATCAGTTTGCCTATAGCATTGATGGCGAACACTTCATTTCTGCAGGCAAGGCATTCCCGATGCGAGGTGGCTATTGGAAGGGCATTCGCACAGGATTGTTCTGTTATGGTAACGATGGAAAGGCACAATTCGACTATTTTCAGCAAAAAGTTGCCCATTAGTTTGGTTTTTCGCTCGATTTACGCTATCTTTGCACCCGCAAAGTCGTTTCTCCCTTCATAAGAAACCATGCGCCCTGATAGTTAAATGGATATAACAAGGCTCTCCTAAAGCTTAGTTCCGAGTTCGATTCTCGGTCGGGGTACAGACTGCTTAACTGCCTAAAATATGATGCGAAAGATGGTTAGGATATTCAGATTATGTGCCTTCGTCTTGATGGCGATGGTGGTGACGGATTCAATGGCTCAGGGCTACCGTGAAGGTGAACTGATTGTAAAATTCCGCACTGAAAGGGCCAAAACCCGAGGAGTTGGTGAAGTTGAAGGGATGGGATATGTTGAAGCCGAAAAGCTGATGCCTCTTACTGGAAACAAAGAAACCTCCACCCGTGGCGCTGTTGAACAGAGTCTCGTTCCGGCCTTTAGTACACCCATAGAGGATATAGACCTCTCGCAGCTCTATCTGATTCGCTTCGACCCGACAAGTCTCACAGTTGAGGAGGCCGTCAAGGCTTATCAGGCTATGGACGGGGTTGAATATGCTGAACCCAACTATCTTTTAGGACGGATTTCGACTTCTGACAACGTTACAAAATATCAAGCCGAGCCACGATATGCCGAACAATGGTATCTGGAAGCCATACGTATGCCAGAGCTTTGGCAACAGACAATTACAAAAGAAAAACGTCCTGTAATCGCTATCCTCGATACAGGAGTCGACATCTCCCATCCTGACCTGAAAGATAATATCCTGGCTGTGAAGAATGTTATCGACGACAACGACGATGTGACTGATGAAGTAGGGCACGGGACATCGTGCGCCAGCATGGCTGCAGCCGTATGCAATGGCGAGGGAATGGTGGGAGCCAACCCCATGGCTCAAATCATCGCCATCAAGCTCTTTAAGGAATCTACAGGTGCCACTGTCGCCAATGAGATCAAGGCTTACGATTTCGCGCTCAATAACGGGGCAGATATTATCTCCATGAGCTATGCAAATCCGAACGAATCGGATGCTTTGCACGAGGCCCTGAAGAAAGTTTCGCAGCAGGCCATCATGATATCGGCGCCAGGCAATGAATCGACGAACATCTACGACTTTGCCTATACGCCTGGAGCTTGGCCCGAAGTTATCGGCGTGATGGCTACAAACCGCCTCGGGCAGTTGGCCAAGTTCTCGAATTACGATCTCGATGGTGCCTTCTATTCTGCCAACGACACCCCCTATAATTACGAGCTCTATGTGCCTGGTGAGAATGTGCTGACTGCTAAAACAGGTGGTGGCTATCGCATCATCTCTGGTACTTCATTCGCTTGTCCGCTCGCAGCAGGAGCCATCTCCCGTCTGCTTCAGTGCCGTGATTTCAAGAACCGTGAAGAACTGGTCCGTGCTTTGGTCGAATCTGCAGGCAGTCATCTCGACATAATGCAGGCTTATCAGTATCAGGAGCCTATCAGTGGCGTGTTTACTCGAAGAATCAACGGGATGGATATGACCTTTAATAAGGTGGGCGATAATTGCGTGGTGATTGGCGATGGACAGCACGCCTGTATCAGCAGTTCGCAAACTGACTCCCTCATGATTCCACAACTCGTAGCTGGCTATCCGCTCGAAGGAGTTGCTGATCATGCCTTTGAGAACTTAAGCATCAAGAAACTCACCTTCTGGGAGAACGTCAAAGCATTAGGTGCCAGTACCTTTGCGGGAGCCAAAGTAGATACCCTCGATTTGAGGAGAATCTCGAAACCATTTACGTGTGGCACAGGATGCTTCGACGACCAGCTTTACAAACAATGCGTTGTCAGGGTTCAGCGGAGATACTTGAGCGATTTCCAATGTGACGACTCCTGGAAGAACTTTGCCCATTTCCTCACGGATGAGTTCTATTGGAAAAATAGTGATGGCATCCAGATAAACTTCAATATTATCGATGAAATGGCGAAAATTGCTGCTGTCAGTCAGACTGCCGATACTCACAAACCAGCCATCGATGCAAGCCAGAGTGGCACACTCACCATTCCTGCAGAGGTAAACGGCTACAAGATAACAGCTATAGGCAATCAGGCTTTGATGGGCTGCTCGCTGCAGGGTATCCAATTGCCAGAGACCATCGACAGCATCGGCAAGCAGGCCTTTGAGAACTGTGGCGACTTGAAGTCTGTCGTTCTGCCCGATAATATTACTGTGCTCCCAGAAGCGTGCTTCAATTACTGTATGTCTCTGTCGGAAGTCATACTGCCCAAACAGCTGAAAAACATCGGAAAGGATGCCTTCTGCGGATGTGTCATGAGTACGGTTACGATTCCATCAGAGGTAACCTCTATCGCCAAGGGTGCTTTTGAATGCGATGGGCTGAAATCTGTCGTATCGCTGATTACAGAGCCATTCGATCTGGGAAGCAGCAAAAGCGATGTCTTCTCAACCTGCGACACGCTGTATGTGCCCAAGGGAACCAAAGCCCTTTACGAGGCCAAGCAAGGTTGGAAGGATTTTGCCAACATTCTCGAGTCAGAGCCTACTGGCATTCGTCAAGTGATGCAGACTCCTGCTGAGAATACTCCCTATTACTCCATCGACGGCAAACAACTGAAAGATGCTCCACAGCGCCGAGGCATCTACATCCATCAGGGCAAGAAAGTCCTGGTGGCTCAATGAAAAGTGTCGCCGCTATTTCACCTTTTGCCGCAGCATAGAAAGATGGTGAATGTTCAAAGAATCATAATTTATCATAAAATGAGTTGCCAATTTCAGCAATAATCATCTATAAACTTTCAATTTTGTATTAAATCCTTGCTTGATTCGCGAATAATTGCTATCTTTGCAATAATTAATGTGTACACATGGTTAAATAACAATCAAAAATTATGAAAAAAATCAGTTTGCTGCTCTTTGGAGCAATGTTTGTACTTGTAGTCAAGGCACAAGTTTACACAAAAGGAGAATGGAAAGTTGATAGCGTAGTCACTACAACATCTGATGGTAAGTTTCTTTCAAAAGAGGTCTGTAAGTACAATGACAAGGGCCTTTTGACAGAAATCGATGGCCATGAGATGCAAAATGGCAGCATCAGTACCACCAAGTCTATCCATACCTATAACGAACAGGGGGTGACCGCCACGCAAGAAATCTTCCTGCAGATGGGTAATGAGTGGACTAGTTTGTCGAAGTCTGAAGTTATAGAGTATGACCTGTCTAACGGTATGCCAAGGGTAATTGAGTCAATCGGGCCTCAAGAATTGAATCCTACGGGCGAGAACGTGAAGACGAAGACAGAGATTACTAAGTGGCACGGCTATCAGTTCGAGGAAGAAGAAGTTTATATGTGGCTTGGCGGGACATGGACCCATGGCTCATCAGTAAGGGCCACTTACGATGCCAATGACCTGATGACTAAACTGGTCACCACGATAAGCATGCTGGGATTTGAGTATTCGACAGAGGTTGACTATGAGTACGATGCTCATGGAAACGTCACCAAAGAAACCACAACGGCGGCAGGCACAGTTACGACAACGACCTATGCCAATGAGTATGATGCGAATGACAATCTGAAGAAGGTTACTATGGACAATCAAGGCGAAATAAAGGTTGTCAACTATTACTGGAGTCGTGGAGGCTCTACAGCTATCAGCAGCGTCAAGAATGCAAAGAATGCTTCCCGGTGGTTCGACATGAGTGGC
This sequence comes from uncultured Prevotella sp., assembly GCA_900318395.1. Lineage (GTDB taxonomy): Bacteria > Bacteroidota > Bacteroidia > Bacteroidales > Bacteroidaceae > Prevotella. The sequence goes on along the minus strand of ONKL01000025.1, from coordinate 1,049 downwards.
CGTCGCCTTGCCGACAAACCTACGAAGCATGGTGTCTACATCCGTGACGGTAAGAAGTTTATTGTTAAGTGATCCTTACGAAGCCTTCCAACACTTTTTAGGATGGGATGTAAAAAGTGTTGGAAGGCTTCGTAGCAAAAAGTTAGTAGGGTTCAGGGTTTCTTTGATTATTTCATTGCAGGTATTTCTGATGGTTCCATCCGTCATGGCGATAACACAGACTACTCCTCTGGTACAGTTGTCGTGTGGAAAGCTTTTGGCGAGAACCTAAAGGAGTATTGTAAAAAGGGGATCTGATGTTTTCGATATGCTTACTATTGATTTTGATAGCCACGAACCTATTTATTTCAGCGATATGAAGGCTGGAGATACATTTGACAGCAGCCAATTCCATGCTAGCGCTGCATACACGCCTACTTGGATGGAGGCCATCTTGAAACAGACAATGGCCTTAAGTGGCAAGATCACCGTGGTTGGCACGAGTAAGACTGACGACAAATCGTACATAACCCTGAGGCTTTCCGACCTTCGATTTGATGCCATCGATCATTCATGCATCTATACTGTAAACGGTGCAATTTTATTGCAAGTTGTTGGATGCAAAAGGTTGTTTCGCAATCTATGGATAGCAATTTTTACCATTTCTGTGAGGCTATAGAAGCTTCTCTAAATCTTCCACTGACGGCAGTAATTTCTTCAGTCGCTCATCCATATCGGCAGAGGTCTTATAGGTTGCTACACCCATCGGACGATCATAATCCTGAATCACATACTCCACAAACTTCTTGTTGGCACTCTTGCAGAGTACGATACCAATTGATGGATTTTCATTGGGCTTGCGTACTTCATCATCCAGTATTCTCAGATAACCAGCCAACTGTCCTAAATAAGCGGTTTTGAATGGTCCATCTTTGAGCTCCACGCAGACGAGGGCTGACAATTCCCTGTTAAAAAACAGTAAGTCTGGGAATTGCTCTACACCAAACTTCTCCAGATGGTATTGGTTGCCAACAAAAGTGAAGTCCTTACCAAAAGTCATGATGAAGTTC
>ONKL01000086.1 GCA_900318395.1 uncultured Prevotella sp. | reverse complement strand
GTCTGCCGCAAATTGGATGTAGAACTTACGTTCCTCATACGATTTCACTTGCGAAAGAATGGCTGTGTGGTGAGTGAAGCTGATACTGAGGAAGGCCACGACAGGGAAGTCTGGTAAATTCGTCAGCTGCAACTGGTGAATTTCGTCTTCCGCTTGTAATTCGGCAGTTTGGACTGCCGAATTGGTTGGCATTTCGTCAGTCCGAACTGACGATTTGGTGTTAATTTCTGTAAATTCGTCAGTTTGGACTGACGAATTATAGTTCTCCAGCATCTTCCACTCTTCATAGAAGATGCGCATATTCTTCAGATTCGTTGCTGAAAAACCTTTCAGTCCAGGCAGTTCCTTTCTTAGTTGTTCACTGATTGTAGCCAAAGCGCCCTATAGGGGCTTATACATTAGGGATGTTTCGTTTGATCCAGAGCTTAAAGATGGGATCATTGAATGTGATGATAGTCCCATCTACATCTATCAGGTCTTTCTTGATGAGGGACTTCTTTATACCTTGAACATTGGCCGAGCTTTCCAGGCGGTACTTGCGTATAACGTCTTTTTTGCCAAAGCCACTGTCTACACCGTTGGCCACGGCTCTCAGCAGATTCAGTTGAAGTTCTGTCAGACCCTCTACTTCTCTCTGGAAGAATACCTTGTTTTGCTCCAGCAACTCATCGATGGCAGCATCGAGCATCTTATCTTCCACTACTGGCTTGGCCTTGTACCATACAATCCAGGACAGGTGCTGAACGTATGACGAGAGGTTTTCTGTTATCCGGCAGATCTTTTCAGCCTGCTTCTCAGAAATGGTCTTACCAGTTTCCTGGAACTTGCGGCGAATGAATGGCACCCACTCCTCCGTAGGTATTTTCTTCAGGAATATCATGTCGCCGAACTTGTAGAACGGCTTACTGGAGTCGCTGAAGATCTCCGTCATCAGGTGGCGCTTGCTGCCAAACAGACAGTATGACACATTCTGCTGATGTTGCCACACAGAACGCAGTTTTTTCTGGAAGGTGACAGAATCCTGGAACTCGCCCACCTGCTGGAACTCGTCAAGGCATAACACGATGCGGATTCCCTTCTTCTTGGCAATCTGCTCCGGCAGCTGAAGGATATCCGTCTCGGAATCTTCCTTCCCACCAGGGAACTCAAAGGAGAGTGAATATTCCTGAATTGAGTCGGGACTGAATGCTACCTTCGTGATTATCTTTGAAAGGAACTCCTTGGCCGTGGCCATCCATTCCTCAATTTTCGAGGAAGTCTGTTGGATGATAGCCGACGCGAACAGTTTATAGAAATCATACTCCGACTTGCAGGAGAACACATCAACGTAGATGATTTTGATGTCGCGACGATCAACACCTGACATCACTTTCTTAACCAATGATGTCTTTCCCCATCGACGAGGGGAAATGAGGATGGTGTTTATACCATGTGTCAGGTTGGCCTCCAGATGCTCTGCATCAGCGGCCCTGTCCGTAAAGAAACTGCCTTCAACGGCTTTTCCAAAAACAAAAGGATTCTCTTCCATATCTATAGCATTTATGATTCACCGTGCAAAGATACTAAAAAAGTTTTTAGTAACAAACATTTTACTAAAAAATCATTTACTAAATACGATTTTACTAAAAAAATGTTGTTGTTGTAGAAAAATAGTTGTACCTTTGCACACGATAATGTATTCTCGTAGTTCAATGGATAGAATAATGCTCTCCTAAAGCGTAGATTCCGGTTCGACTCCGGGCGGGAATACATGAGTGATGATTGACACTGATGAATGTGCAAGAATAAAGGTGCAGAATGTCATTTCCTACACCTTTTCTACACCCTCAGAAGTATTATTTCAGAACAAGGTGGTGTAAATCAATCGGTTACAAAACGACTCTGATTCTCGGTCGGGGTACTGGCGTCTATATCCATCAAGGCAAGAAAGTCTTGGTGGCTCAATGAGAAGCCGTTTCGTTACTTCACGACGATTTTCTTCCCTCGGTGGATGTAGATACCTTTCTTGGATGGCAGACCGTCCAGACGGCGGCCCTTGAGATCATAGTAGGCCTCCTGCTGCTGACGGTCTGCCTGAATTTCGTGAATGGCAGTATCCTTGCCTGCTCCTTCGATGCGGAATCTGACTGATACAGGGAAGTGATCGCCCAGCATGGCTGATGTGCTGTCGCTGCGAACGTAGTCCACGCTGTCAACACGATACGCCAGCGCAGTCAGTTTGCCGCCATCCGTGGGGTTGAGGAAGAGAATCTTGTCGAGCATCTCGCCCTTCCGTACATTCCCTCTTGCGCCAGGATCCTGGAACACCACTCCTTCCACCATCTCAGGAAAAATGCCTCCCTGCTCCATCTCTATCCAGGCGTCGTATACCTTGGCACGGCCAGTAGCCTCGATTTCATCGATCACCTGTAACTTGATGCTGTCTCGGCAGTAATAGCTGTTGGCATCGCCCATGATGATGACTGGGCGACTGTCGAGGTGGTTCAGAATACTGTCGCGCATCTGGCGCCATTGCTGCATGCGCACCCGACTGTCTGGGCCGTCTTCGCCATTCATGTCGTCGAAATCAGAACTGGCATCCCAATGGCCGTTGTAGATGACAATCTGCGAACCTCCGTCGAGCGTCAGTTCATAACGGCGGAAGCCCTTATTCGTCAGTCCGTCGTTGGCATGACTGATGATGCCGTATGACTCTGTCCACGCAACGCTGTCTGTACGCTCACCCTTGATGCCTTTGCGCCAGATGGCGTTGATGCCGTCGTTGGGGTAGGGGTATCTGAAGTTCTCGAGCTCGATCTTGCTATAGCATCTGTCGTGACTATAGCCAGCAGCATCTAACTTGGGGAACAGATAGTCGTAATAGTTGAAGTTCTCCTGGATGCCGATGATGTCGTACTTCTTGTTCAGCAGGAAGTCGGCAATCTCTGGCGTGTACTTCTCACCAGGGCCATCGGGATTGACAGGGATGATCAACTTCTGGGGCAGGCCGTCTACGTTGAGGGTTGCCACAGTGAACTCTTCAGTCTGCGCCTGGGCGGCCATTATGCAGCAAACGAGGGCTGCCAGTGTCATGCGAATCTGATTCATAAGGCAAATGGCAATACAAATTTTATCTCAAATTGAACTGTTTTCAATTCTATCTCTACCAAATCATCATAAATTTCTTGCAAAGATACTGATTTTACTTGGTATTTGCAAGTATTTCCTTAATTTTTTACCTCTACTTATCCTCTACTTATCCTCTACTTATCCTCTACTAATCCTCTACTAATCCTCTACTAAACCTCTACCAATCTTCTACCAGCCCTCTATGCCGAATAAGTGCCTTATGCTGTGATAAAGGTTCCTTATTCTGCAATAAGGGTGCGTTAATTTGCAATAAGGGTGCCTTATTCTGCAATAAGCGTTCCTTATTGTCCGACAAGTGCTGCTTATTCACGCTCCCTAAGCGCGGCATTTGTTCCCAACGTGGGAATACTTTATTCCCAGTATGGGAATGCCATGTTCCCAACGTGGGAATATCACGCTCCCAAGGCGGGAATATCTGTTGCCAACGCCTCACCTTGCTTTCCTTTTAGTAGAGGTTTGGTAGAGGATAAGTAGAGGTTTAGTAGAGGATAAGTAGAGGATAAGTAGAGGTAGAAAGGTGTCTAAATATCTAACAACCAGAAACTTACGAGGTTTTATGTAGAGACAACTGTGAAATTCTATAATTTCCACACAAAATTGTTCCAAAATAGAGTAAGCAGATTTCTGTCTGCTTACTCTGTATATTTCTCAATCGACGGTTGGAGGATATAAATACCAGCATTGCCCTCCATCCGTGCTCGAGTGGCAAGTTGTCCGATAGCAGATGTCTCACTGCGCCCGACATCTATGATAAGGCCTCGCTTCATATCCGGAAACGCTGTCAACATAGGAACGTCACCATTGCTGTCTCCTGCGACCAGCACAGGGCCGGCATTGCCGTAGGCTGGAGCCATATAGGCTTTGATGCAATCGACTTTCCCCTCCTTGATCGGTTGCTTGTATTGGGGATCAAACTGTGCAATAAGTTCCTCTCTATCTACGAAACGGAGACCATATACTTTATCTGCGGGCAGGCCGAATCCCAACACAGGATCGCAGGCTAATGCCTCCACAATCAGTTCCAAAGAGGCAGAGCAGACATAGGCGTCAATGTTAGCCGCTTTGAGGCATCTGTATAGTTCCTTCATCTCCGGCGATACCCAGATGCCGCGCATGACATTGCCACCCCAACGGCCATCAGGCGATTTCCACTGCTCTACCGTCAGTTTGTCCCTGCCCAGATGCTCGAGAATGGCGTTGTGGATAAGCGTGCTGGCTTCAGCTTCGGTATAGCCAGCCAGCAGTCCTGGTTGCCAGAGAAATGACACCCAACTCCCCCATTGCTCATCCATCGCTTCCAATAAGGAGTGCATGCGAGCCCGAAAGTCGAAATAGATGTCCGATTTCCGTATAGACTCAATGCTCTCACCTTCTCCCAGTCTGGCGGTCATAGCTTCGAATTCCTCCGAGAGGATTCTTCCCATCTCAGCATAGGTCGTTTCCGTTGCCGGCATGAGGGATTCCGGTTCAGGGATGCCGTCCAAGAAGTCGTGAATGGGGGCATCGGCAAAACATAGATGTTCAATCTGGTACACCCAAAGTGCCTGTGAGATGTCGTGAACGATGGAGGTCTGGTCGAAATCGAATACTGCATAGGAGCCATTTCCACAGTTGGTCATCAGCCCGTTGAGTGCTGTCTGCACCTTCGGGTCCCACCCGCCTCCCTGAATCATCGCGGTGGGATTGTCGTTGTTGGACGACGTACACGATGCCAATACATTCGCACCACAGAAGACCGTGGTGAGCACCATTAGTCGGCTGGCGGCTATCAACCATTTGATAATCCTATTCATCATATATCATCTCCTGACATTTAGCACAAAAGAATCGTCCGTCTGTTATTCTTCATCGTTATCATTAGCTGGCAGCAGATAGTCTGTGGCTTTGGCGGAAGAAATAACGCTACGCCCCAACTTTCCTTCTAATTGTTTGCGAGCTGCTTTAGCTACGCTACCGCCATCCTTGGCAACACGCTGCTGCTCCTTGTAACCTTTAGGATCACGCTGTTTGGACAATTCCGTAGCAGATGCTTCTGCCAACGTATTGAGCGCTATTTCGACATTTGTCATGTTATCGCGTAGATTTTCTTTCTTTAGTCCTTTATAGTGCTTATACTGTTTAGTAGTAAATCCGCTCCATTCTTGGGTGATGATGTCCGTTAGCAGGGCATATTCCATGCCTTCATGCACGCCTGTACGCTTCCACTCGTCCGTAAGTTCCTTACGTACCTCAATACTCTTGATACGCTGATTGATCCACGCATCAGAATAACCCAATCGCTGATAGTCGGCTATAGCTTGATCAATGCTCAGTTCTGGGTCTTGCATTTGGTCAATACGTTGACTGGCCACCAATGCCATCCATTGTTTAAAAGGTTCTGCTTTGGGGGATGGGATAGCCTGAATTATACGGAAGACTCCTTCTCTTGGTGCACAATTTACCTTCTGAGGCCCTCCAGCAGTCTGAACAGTAAGGGGGGTGACAAGTTGTCCCCACCCTTTGGATAGCTCAGGATCGCGCTTTTTCATCTTCTTAATATAATCTTTTGGATCCTTACTATCCGTTAAAGCTTCTACAACATCAACCACGCAAAAGAACCATTGTTCTTTCTCTTCATCCCACACGGTTCGGACTTTCTTTTCTTCAAACAGTTGTATTGTTTGTTTCTTTCTCATATTATTCTATGCATTTAAAATGATTTCACGTTCTTCTGGGGTCAAGCCATAGAGGTCGAACACCTTGTTGTCTATCTCGTTGTCTGTAGCCTTTATCTGCTCTGAGAGTTCTTGGCAGGATTGGCGATATTGGTTAAAGTAGTCTTCCCACTCGTCTTGCTGAACCAGTGTGAATTTTTGTTCCTTGTTGAGCAAAGCCAAGTACTTTTTTACGATGTTCTTCTGCAGTAGCATAATTTTAGGAAAATGATAGTTTAGGTGCAAAGATAGCAAATAATCTCGAAACCCAAAAGAAAAAGGAGAAAAAAGTAAAATCTTGCATGTATCCCCAAAGCACCTCTGGCATGATACCAGAGGTGCTTTGGGGACTTCGCTTATTCACTTACTTGATGCTTCGCATCGAGTAGGCTCACGTTCGGCAGAGCTCAAGCAAGCTTGGCTCTGCGCTCACTCTATCGCCTACTTGAAGCTTTGCTTCGAGTAAGTTCGCGCTCGGCAGAGCTCGAATAAATTCGGCTCTGCTCTCGCTTACTCACTTACTTCCAAGGATTCTCGTAACCTACAGGGCCGTTCTCGAGCTTTTGGCAGCTGATGGTTACTTCCTCGTAGTGCTCCTCGCCGTCTGCCCAATACTCCTTGAAATGTATGCAGTAGCAGCCTGTGCCCTTGATGGTCTTCATGGCTGAACCGTCCTTGGTGTTCTGGAACTCTACCGTCAGATCGCGGGGATCAGCGGGGTTGATCATCCAGTTGAGCAACTCGGGGTTGCCGTCGTTGAGGGCCTTTACGCGGATGGTGATCTGTCCGCCACGTACGATACCTGCTACCTGACCTTCTGTATCTGTTGCCTGATTGAACTTGTAGTCTACCAACAATACCTCACGCTCTGCAAAATCCTTTACCTTCAGAACTACTGGTGTTACATTCTCTGCCATATCTTGTTTCCTTTCTATTCTTTAAATTAATAATCTGTTCTTTTGTCTAAAAAAACTTTTCACTATTCACTATTCACTTCTTTAAGCCCACTCGTTCTCGAACTTCACTGAGCCAACCTCGATGTTCTGGCAGCTGATGAGAATCTCCTCGAAGTGTCCTTCCTTGTCTGCCCACTTCTCCTCGAAGTCTACGCAGTAAGCGCCAGAGAACTTGATCTCCTTCATCACCTTCAGGGTCTTGGTCTCGAGGAACTGGATTGATCCGTCTTTCTTCAGGAAGCGGTCGCACATCCAAGCCATCAGTTCTGGTGTACCGTCGTTCAGAGCCTTTACGCGAACATGAATCTTACCACCACGGGGAATACCTGTCATCTGTCCCTCACGATCAGTCTCCTGATCAAACTCGTAGGTTACCATCTGAACTTCACGATCCTTGTAG
>ONKL01000123.1 GCA_900318395.1 uncultured Prevotella sp. | reverse complement strand
GTGGAGCCACATGACGGCTCTATCGTCGTGGCTTGGTGGGATGGGGGATTCACGATGAAGTTCCTCGATCTGACACATAGGAAAGACGGTTACATCGAACTGCGCCCTGCCAACCCTGATTACCCCGTGTTCAAAGTCAATGATCCTGAGAACTTCCAGATTTGGGGAACGGTTATTCACCTGATTCGAACTTTTGAAAAGCTGTAGCATGGATATAGGAAAAGCTTTTGAGGTTGCCTTCAAACGGAAGAAGGAAAAGAACTGGGAGAAGATCTATGTCGTGGTGGATATTCATGACACGATTCTGCGGGCCTGCTATGAGAATGAGGAAACCTTTGACTACTATCCCTATGCCCGTGAGGCCTTGCAGTTGATGACCAGCCGTGATGATATCTGCATGATTCTCTGGAGCGGCTGCTACGATGAGCAGATGGCCATGTACAGGAGCCGTTTTGCGGAGGAGGGCATCCGTTTTGACTATGCCAACGAGAACCCGGAAATCGGAAAGACGAGTTTCCAGAACTTTGAGGTGAAACTCTACTTCAACGTGGGTATTGATGACAAGTTCGGCTTCGAGGCAGAGACGGACTGGGTAAAGGTGATTGAGGTTTTAGGGAGGTTCTGATGATGTACGGCATCCTAGACTGTGACAACTGTTACTGTTCATGTGAGAAGGTTTTCCGGCCTGATTTAGAAGGACAGCCAATCGTGGTATTGAGCAATAACGATGGTTGTGTAGTTGCCCGTAGCAATGAAGCAAAGGCGATGGGTATCAAGGCTGGTACTCCGTATTTCCAGTTGGCCGAGCAGTTCCCGAACCAGAAGATTGCCGTGTTTTCTTCCAACTACGAACTCTACGGAGAGTTGACGGGCCGTGTGGTAAGCATCATCCGACAAGAAACACCTGCCTACTTCCGCTACTCGATTGATGAATGCTTCATGTATCTTGATGGCATTGAATTGGATAAATTGCAGACGTGGGGCGAGAACCTGCATAAACGTGTTAAGCGTGAAGTGGGCCTGCCTATCAGCATCGGACTGGCTCCCAACAAGACTTTGGCCAAGATTGCCTCGAAACTGGCAAAGAAATATGCTGCCTATAAACACTGCTGCATGATTGACACGGACTATAAACGTGAGAAGGCTCTCGAATGGTGTCCCATTGAGGATGTATGGGGTATTGGCAGACGCTATGCTGCCAAACTTCAGTCATTAGGTTGCAAGACAGCCCTCGACTTTGCCAACCATCATAAGGACTGGGTACGACAGACGTTCAACAACATCAACATCGTGCGTACATGGCAGGAACTGAACGGTGAGGATGCTGTGCCGAATGAGGAACTTGCCAAGAAGAAATCCATCTGCACCAGCCGCTCGTTCAATGGCATGATAAGCGACAAGGACACCCTGCGCACTCACATTGCCAACTATGCTGCCCGTTGTGCCGAGAAACTGAGAACTCAGAAGACAGTTGCCACCACCGTTGGCGTGGATTTTCATTCAGGGCTACCAGTATAAGAAAGCTGGTGTCATTGTGATGGGTATTTCTCCAGACAGCCCCATTCAACAAGACTTATTCGACCTGAATGCCGAACAGATTCAGAAGATGCGCCGACTCGATGAAGTGATAGACCGCATCAACCGCATGCACGGCTCAGAGACCATTGTCATTGGTGCCCAGCAATATACTCAAAAAAATGGCAAAGGCAAAGCTGAGGTGTTTGCCAATGCCATTAAGCACGATTTCAGGAGTAAGAATCCGACAACCCGTTGGAGTGACTTAATCAAACTCCATTAAGAAATTTGTCACATGGCTATTTGCTCCACGCCTTCAGAAAAAGCCACGTATCGGCTGATGCCTTGTGTAGTCAGTTGGGGATAATCACGGTTGAAGCGAACGAGTGTGGTGTCTGGGAATCGTGCAGCCATCTGCTCGAATGGGAAACGGATGATGACGGGCGTGTTGAAACCTACACCAAACTCCAGTAATAGCATCCGCTTGTCGTGAGCCATGCTGACGAAATCGCTGTAA
>ONKL01000063.1 GCA_900318395.1 uncultured Prevotella sp. | reverse complement strand
TTTAAACAAAAGAGTTAAGTACGAAGAGCCGTGTGACGGGAGACTGTCAAGCACGGTTCCGTGAGAAGGGAGGGTGAAAGTCCCTCCACTTACTCGACTACATAACTATAATCATTCTTGCCCTTTACATTGATGGAGCACTACATTGTTTGAATCATATTTAAAAATTGTCGTTATGAAAATAGAAAAGTTGATAGCCATCGTGGCTCTTGTAATGGTCTCAACCATTATCAATGCTCAAAGTGTACGCGAAATAATCAGACTTGAGGAGGGATGGAAATTTGCACATGGCAATGCTGCCGACCCAGCTAAGGATTTCGGCTGCGGAACAGAGTACTTCAACTATCTGACAAAAGCCAACTCGATACACAACGAGGGACCATATTCCAATAAGTTCGATGATAAGGACTGGCAGGAGGTTCGCGTGCCTCACGACTGGGTGACGACGCTGCCCTACGCTAAGCAGGCCAGCCACTCACATGGTTATAAGACTGTGGGCTACAAGTATCCAGAGACGAGTGTGGGCTGGTATCGCAAGGTCATCAATATCCCTGCCGAGGATTATGGTAAGCATATCGCCCTGCAGTTTGATGGCATCTTCCGTAATGCCAGAGTGTGGTTCAACGGTTTTTACATGGGCACGGAACCCAGTGGCTATGCCACGCAGGTGTACGATGTGACGGAGTACGTGAACTATGGCGGCGACAATCTGATCTGCGTACGGGCAGACGCGACTTTAGAAGAAGGATGGTTTTATGAGGGAGCAGGCATCTATCGCGATGCGTGGCTGCTGAAGTCGGCTGCTGTCAGCGTGGCTCCTTTCGGCACATTCGTCTATGCCGACCTAGAAGCACCATACAACAAAGCTACAGTTACGATAGAAACCGAGGTAAACAATCACACTTTAGAGGCAAAGGAATGCACTATTGTGCAGCGAATGTTGGATGCTGATGGCCATGAGGTGGGGAAGTCAGACGCGACTTCACTAAGTCTTCAAGGCAAACAGACATTGGGATGCAAACAGACGTTGGCAATCGCTCAACCCCATCTATGGAGCCCCACTGCCCCCTATTTATATAAGGTCGAGACTATCGTTCGGGTAAATGGTCAGGTGACAGATGTCTATGAGACCACTACCGGTATCCGCGATATCGACTTCGATGCGGATCACGGTTTTATCTTGAATGGTCAGCCAATAAAACTAAAAGGAGTGAACCTGCATCAGGATCATGCCGGCGTAGGGTCGGCCATTCCTGATGCCCTTCAAGCATGGCGTATCAAACAGTTGAAAGCTATCGGCTGCAACGCTTATCGCGCTTCGCATAACCCCATGACACCCGCCTTGCTCGACATCTGCGACCGCGAGGGCATCCTCGTCATCGACGAGAACCGACTGACGGGAATTAATGATGAGCATCTGCGACTGCTGGAGCGGATGATTAAGCGCGACCGCAATCACCCAAGCGTTATCCTCTGGAGCGACGGCAATGAGGAATGGGGCATAGAAAATACCGTACAAGGCACGCGCATCGCAGCTGCCATGAGGGAATACACCCGTCTGCTTGACCCTACTCGCCACTCTACCATTGCGAATGCAGGAGGTGGTGAGATGATCAAGGGACTTGATGTCGTAGGATTCAATTATATCCTGCAGAACGACGTGGACAACCGCAAACAGAAGAATCCATCGTGGAAAATCGTCGGTACGGAAGAAACCACCGGCTGCGGCACACGCGGTATCTATTTCGATGTGGATAAGGAGACGGGCCACATGCCCTCCATGAACCTAAGCCCCGATAAGGATGGCACCCTAAACCGCATCGAGCGTGGATGGAAATTCTATGCTGAGCGCCCTTGGGCTGCAGGATTGTTCTACTGGACAGGCTTCGACTATCGCGGCGAACCCAATCCACTCTCCTACCCTGCACATGACTCTGAATTCGGCATCCTCGACTATTGCGGATTTCCCAAGGACGAAGCTTGGTATCTGAAGGCATGGTGGACGGACGATCCCGTGCTGCATATCTTCCCCCACTGGAACCTACAGGGCCATGAAGGCGAGGAAGTGGAGATATGGGCTTACAGCAATTGTGATGAGGTGGAACTGACGGTGAACGGCAAAAGTCTGGGACGCCAGACAATGCCCAAGAACGGACATTTAAAATGGAAGGCCATCTATCAGCCGGGCAAGGTAATCGCCATAGGCTATAAAAACGGCAAGCGCATACTTAAAGAGACAATCGAAACCACCAAACCTGCAACGAAGATTGTACTGAAGGCCGACCGCCAGACCATCAATGCCGACGGGCGGGATGTTAGTGTGATTACCGTCGAAGTACAAGATAAGAATGGTCGTATCGTGCCTGATGCCTGTCCTACGCTCACGTTCAAACTCGAGGGCGATAGCCGGATTCTTGGAGTAGGCAATGGTGACCCGTCGTATATGGGCGAAGACCATCCCAAGGCTAAAGACAGCCATGAGTTCAACATTCCTGCCTTCAACGGTCTTGCTCAGGTGCTCATACAGAGTAGTTGTATGCCGTCGTCGCTCAAGCTAACAGCAACAGGAAATGGCCTCACAGCCGGGAGCATTAGTCTTAATACGAAATAGCTATTCAAAAGATGATTCAATAATTTGTGATATATATGGTAAGAAAAGCTGCTAAAAGAGACATTCAGGCTATCATAGAGTTGCTGCATCAAGTTGACATGGTGCATCATGTAATACGCCCTGACTTATTCAAACCCAACACAACGAAGTATAACGAGCAGGAACTTGAAGCCCTGCTCGAAGATGAGACCAAACCTATCTTCGTTTATGATAATGGTCAGGTCCTTGGTCATGCCTTCTGTATGATTACGGAAGTGAAAGATGACAAGCTACTCCAGAACATCAAGACGCTGTATATTGATGACATCTGCGTAGATGAAAAGGCTCGTGGCAAACACGTAGGGACTGCTTTGTATGAATATGTCCGTGACTATGCAAAGTCTATCGGTTGCAACAACATTACCCTGAATGTATGGGAAGGCAACGACCCTGCACTAAGTTTCTACAAGAATATGGGCATGAAGGTGCAAAAGACAACAATGGAAATAGTATTGTCAAAGGCAAAAGAGAAGAAATAATTTGCACTCATCGGAGTCATTCCCGGATGGGGATTTCATTTTACACCATGCACAAGCATTTTCAAGGTATAAACGGACTTTGAGGCAGTAATGAACAGCACATCACGCTCCTTTCCGCCAAAACAGACGTTAGCCGTCCAGTCCTCAGGAATGGGGAAATGGGCTATCTGCTGACCATTCTTATCGAATACGGTCACACCATCGCCAGTCAGATAGATGTTTCCCTTGTCGTCGATCGTCATTCCATCAGACCCCATGTTGGCAAACACCTGCCGGTTCGAGAGAGAGCCGTCCGGCTGAATGTCATATTTCAGGATTCTGTTGGCTTTTGCCTCCGCCACATACAGATGCTTTCCGTCAGGCGTACCGACGAGCCCATTAGGCTGGTTAAGCGTCGAGTCGAGCATGACCAGTTGTTTGCCTCCAGGCGCCAGATAATACAAGCCTTCCACAGGCTGTTGGCGCTCTGGGGCGCGTGTCCAGTAGTCTCTTTTGAAATATGGATCAGTCAGATAATAACCTCCATCCTTCGCAATCCATACATCGTTGGGACCGTTCAGCAATTTTCCGCGATAGCCGGTTATCAGTATCTTGGAATGACCTTTTAAATCGAATGCCCAAAGCTGGTTGTCCATATCTGCGCAAGCTATCAAATTGCCTTGGGCATCAAAGTACATCCCATTAGAACGACCACTCTGATCGGTGAACAGGGTGATCTCACCAGATTCGCAGTCCCAACGGTAAATCTTATTGTTGGGTTGGTCTGTGAAGTAGACATCACCCCTTGCATCAACCGCAGGCCCTTCGGTAAAGCTATACGAATCAGCGAGTCTTACAGGAATCTCTCCCTCTGCAACTATATCATTCGAGTGAGCTGGCAAAGCCGGAGTCATCTTGGCTGTAATCCTGCGGATATGGTCCTTCAGTATCTTGTAGGCAGGGAACGGCATGGCACCGTGGTCGTAGCCCTGCATCTCGTAGAGCGTCACGTCCTTGTGGCCCACGAGTTTCAGCATACGCCAGAAGTAAGCCTGCTCCTCGTAGCGTCCGAAGAGTTCCAGTTCGCGGTCACCAGAAATAATAATGATAGGTGGGGCATCTGGACGAATGTAGGTGAGCGGGGCATACTGGTCGATGGTGGCCTGGAGGGGCGGGATGCCCTGCTGCTTACGTATATTATAATGTGTGATGCACTGTCCACTGAACGGGACGAGGGCGGCCAACGAGTCAGCGTCGACGCCGTATTTCGCCAACCAGCGCTTGTCCAGTCCGATGATGTCGAGCAGATAACCACCGGCAGAGTGTCCGGCGACAAAAATCTTGCGACTGCTGCCATTGTACTTCGCAATGTTCTTGTACGTCCAGGCCACAGCTGCCGCAGCATCATCGAGGATGTCTTCGATTGGAGCCTTGGGCAGCAGGCGATAATTTGCTGCGACGACCACGAGACCGCTGTTCTTCAACTGCGGGTCGATGTGCTTCTCGCCGCCCTCGATACCGCCACCGTGGAACCATACCACCACAGGTGCATCCTGGGAGTTTGTCGGATAATACACATCGAGTTTGCAGCGTTCCTGCGCATAGCCCTCCGCAGCTTCGCGATAAGGGATGTCGTTCACTTGATTGTACTGTGCCCATGCAAGGGGCGTACAAAACAAGAGAGCTAAGATGAGAAAAATACTTTTGTAAGTCATAGCTTATCTGATATAATGGATTACTTCTATTTTGTTGGGGTTGTTTTTAAACTATCCTAATTCTCAGAGCAGCGAGCGCCATCATGCTTGCATGGCTGGCTGAGTCGTGATAAGAACCAACTTTCGTTAAATATCGGCACAAATATAGCGAAATTTCTTGGATTTTTCGTAATTTTGCCATCAGTTTTAAGTGTATTTAGATATTTTGAGTAAGATTGGTATGACTATAAGAAAATTTATTGAACACGCAGGCTACTACCTCAATCTGATGCCAGACAAAGAGGAAGAGCAGGCGATTATAGCTCAGATTACCGAAGGGGTGAGTTTCAGGGGAGCCAACCTTTGGGTGCTTATCTTTGCCATCTTCATTGCTTCGCTGGGCTTGAACGTCAACTCGACAGCAGTCATCATTGGTGCCATGCTTATCTCGCCACTCATGGGTCCCATCGTGGGTATGGGGTTGGCTGTTGGCACCAATAATCTCGACCTGCTGAAGCGCGCAGGCAAGAACTTCGGTGTAGCAACCCTCATCAGTGTGCTGACGGCCACTGTCTATTTTCTCTTGACACCACTCAGCGAGGCACGTTCGGAGCTGCTGGCACGCACGTCGCCCACACTCTATGATGTACTAATAGCCTTCTGCGGCGGTGCGGCGGGCATTATCGCCCTGTGTACACGAGGCAAGGGCAATGTTATCCCAGGTGTTGCCATAGCCACAGCCCTGATGCCACCACTGTGTACGGCTGGTTTTGGACTGGCAACGGGCCATTTGCTCTATTTCCTCGAAGCATTCTACCTGTTTTTCATCAACACCGTGTTTATTGCCCTTGCCACCTATTGCGGTGTACGGCTGATGCATTTCCAAAAATATGAATATCAGTTGAACGGAAGAGCAGTCAGAGGGCGTCGCATACTGATGTCTATCGTCATCCTGACCATGCTGCCGGCAACATACATGACCGTCCGAATCGTGCAACAGAGCATTTTTGATAACAATGTAAGGAAATTCGTCAAGACTGAGCTGACGCAGCGCGGTACTCAGATTATTTCGAGCGATGTAGACAAGGACAGTTTAAAGTTGCGTGTCGTTGCCGTAGGTCGCGAAATAAGCAATTTGACCCAGACTGAAGCCCAACGCAGGATGAATGAATACGGACTGGAGGACTATACCCTTCGCATCATCCAAGGTACGCAAAGCGACAGCGTGCTTGCACTGAGTCATCAGATAAGCTCGCTGACCACCAGCCAGGAAACCGAGCACAGACAGCTTTTACAGCTCTCTGCAGAGAATGTCCTTCTGAACCAGCAGCTAAATGAATATAAGCGATACGAGGCTCTGGCAGCCGAAATCCGCCCAGAGCTAGCCTCACTATTCCCGCAGATCAGCAAGTTTGCACTACAAAGAGTTGTTGAAGTGAACAGGGATTCCACAGACACACATCAATATGTGACAGCTATCATAGAATCTGACAAGAAAAAATCTTTCTCTGAAGAAGAAATCAAAAAACTACATAACTGGCTGTTGGCCAGAATAAAGACAGACAGTCTGATTGTTATTAAACGTGAAGTGCGCTAGATGGAATCAAAGTCTGTCATAATTACTTGCAGATTTCCTCCTTCATCTTGCGTTTCTTCTCCTTCGGCTCGTCAGCGGCGTAGCCGATGGGGATCAGCACGGCCGGTTCCTCATTGTCGCCAAGGTCAAAGAGTTGCTTGCATTTCTCGGCATCGAAATTGCAGACCCAGCAGGTAGCGAGACCTTGCTCGGTAGCTGCCAGGCACAGATGCTCAACTGCAATAGCGATGTCTATATCGCCATGATGCTTGCCGTCTGAACGTACCCACTCCTCGTCGTGCAGGATGCTGCAGATAATGTACATCGAAGCCGTCTCGAACCATTCACGGTTATAGCACTCCTGAAGCTTTGCCTTATCTGCATCGTTTTTCACTATGCGAAACATCCACGGCTGTTTATTCACTGCAGACGGGGCAAAGCGGACGCACTCCATTACATAGTCCAGTTTCTCCTGTTCCACACTCTTCTTCTGATAGCTCCTACAGCTATACCTCTGCTTCACTAAATCCAAAAATGCCATATCTTCTATTGTTTAACCTTTATATACACCCCGTCGAAAGCAACACCCATACCGAAACATCCGAATGTCTCATGCTTCGTGGTAGACTTCAACACCACGAACTTCTTGAAGAAATGGGCACTGAAACCATAGCCGCACTCATTGACATTCTCATAATAGAAATAGTCGTGGGTTCCTTCGCCCAGTACCGCAGGACGATCAGGAGCACTCTTTCCTTCGGCAATATTGCCAGGCGCATTGCTAACCTCGAAATGTAGTTTGTACTTGCCTGCTCCACGGAACTTTACGTTGCCTCCCATCATAGCCCCGTAGCGGGGATTCCAGATGGAATAGGCATACTCACGCCCGATATTCTGTGGATCCTCATAGTCAAGATAGTCTGTCACATCAATACGTCCGGTGAGGGCATCATCATTCGTACTGAAGTTCTTCATCGGCAACGATTTCTCTGTCCTCGGATTCGTCCAGGTGCCTTCTGCGATATAGGGACTCTCGTTTTCTTCTTCCACAATACGGAACAGCATCGTTCCTGTGATAGTACCGTCGCTTTGGTATTCTTTCAGATAATACCAGCCTTCATCATTCGTTGGTGAGCCGACTACTAAAATGGGGGCTGGGTTCTTCGCCTTGGGATAATAGATTTCACCCACGGCAATCTCTTCGCCATTTACAGCGAACTTCAACCTGACGGGAATCTTGTCACCCAATTTCCCCTCAAAGCTGTACTCTCCTAAAACGTCTGCCTGTGCTGCTATTGCAAGCATCAGGGAGAAAAACAATAATACCTTCTTCATCTATTGCAACTACATGGAACAAGTAATAATTGGTGCAAAGGTACAAATAATCGTGGAATTATGGCAGCTAATGCTGCGATAATTATACTTTTCTTCATAAATATTCCTAATAGTCGCTGTAAAATTTGCAATAATTCCGTAATTATCACTATATTTGCAAATCAAAAAAGCGAAGACAGGCTTCAACTTGGCAAAAAGCAAGCTTTCTGCACTCGGTTTGCATTGTCTTTGTGCTCAGATTTAAGCGTTTTTAGAGGATATGAAAAAAGTAATTGTTATTTCCACAAGCCTTAGAAGAGGCTCAAACAGCGACATGCTCGCTGACCAGTTTGTTGATGGAGCCAAGGCTGCGGGAAACGAAGTGGAGAAGATTTCTCTCGTTGGCAAGAACATCCAGTTCTGTAAAGGCTGTATGGGCTGTCAAAAGTTAGGCCGCTGCGTCATCAACGACGACGTGAACGACATCATGGCCAAGGTGCTGAATGCCGATGTTATCTGCTGGGCTACACCTATCTACTATTATGAGATGAGCGGCCAGATGAAGACCCTCATAGACCGCATGAACGCGATGTACGAACAGGATTACCAGTTCCGTGACGTCTATCTGCTAACCACGGCAGCAGAAGATGAAGCCGAGACTCCAAAACGTGCAGAGATGGGCTTGACGGGATGGATAGACTGCTATCCCAAAAGTCGCCTGGCAGGAACGCTTTTCTGCGGAGGTGTGAATGATGCCCGTGAAATTGAGGGTAATCCCAAACTGCAAGATGCATTCGAATTGGGAAAGAGTATCGGCTAAGACAATGAACATAGAAGACTATCGCGAGTACTGTCTCTCGTTAGGCGAAGACCTGAAGGCACAGCATGACTGCATCGGCAATCCATATAACGAGTCGCCCAAGCACTGGATTGGCATCAATCCAAAGACTGCGCCAGATGATTTGCTGCAGGAACTGACCCGGAACTCATACGAGATAGTCAAGGAAAAATACACGAAAAAAAGGAAGAATTAATAATGTACAGTTTAGATTATAAAAATTCTCATAAATGAACCCTCTATGAGATGGACTGTATTATCAGATAATCGAAGTGATGACAGCCGGCTCTCTACAGAGCATGGCCTGTCAATCTTTCTTCAACGTAGTCAAACAGAGCGACACAAGATTCTGCTTGATACAGGAGCAAGCGATGTGTTTATCCGAAACGCAGAGCAGTTGGGCATAGATCTCAGCGATGTGGATTATGTCTTTATTTCTCACGGACACAGCGACCATGCTGGAGGTTTACGATACTTCTTAGAACATAATCAGAAGGCTCAGGTTATCGTCTCGCCAGATGCCATGAGCGGGAAGTTCTTTTCTAAGCGAGGGAACCTGCATAGCATTACCACGGAGTGGCCTGAGATAGGCGAAGACAGACTCGTCTTGATAGACCAGACCTGCGAGATTTTGGAAGGGCTTCATGTGATTGCCCATATCCCACAGACAAATCCTATGCCCAAGGGAAACAGGAATCTCTATGTGCAGGATGCTGATGGCAATGATATCCACGACGACTTCCGCCACGAACTGGCCCTGTATGTTGATGGCCTGCTATTCACGGGCTGTGCTCATAGCGGACTGGAGAATATTCTGGCGGCATGTCTTTGGCCAGTTCATTCCGTTATAGGTGGTTTCCACTTGCTCGACGGACAAGAGACAGATGATGAAATAAAAGCTTTGGCGCAAAGGCTGAAGGCAAAGTATCCAGAAACACAGTTCTACACCAGCCATTGCACATGTGACCATGTGTTTGAGGTAATGAAAGACGTGATGGGCGAGCAATTACAGTCTTTCAGATGTGGAACTATAATAGTATAAAATGAGCAACTCACCCCCTATGACAGTCGCGGCCAAGAGTCTGGCTATCTGCATCCCGACTGCATCAAGTGCGGTAAATGCACATTGGCTTGCCCTACGAAGATCATGACATTAAAACATTAAACATTAAAACGATTATAGAGAATATCAAATATAAGACGTCGTTACATCGTTTGCGATATTTTATTAATCATTCTTAAAGTTTTCGATATATGCAAAAGATTTATGATTTCAAGGCTTTTTCAAGCAAAGGTAAGGAGATTGGTCTGAAGGCTAAAGCCGCCAAGACCCTCTTCAAGGCTATCAGCAAAAGCGTGGAGATAATATGAAGAAGATTTTAGTTTTTATTCTCACCGCTATTTTGATGCTGAATTGCGGCAACAAGACAGGAAAAACCGTCAGTGACACAGACTCGCTGTCAATTGATACCGTAGCTGATGCTGGAATAGACAAACATTCCGAAGCCTATATCCGCCAGCGCATTGACACCATCTACAAAGGTGTTGGCAAATCGACCTATGACAGCGAAGGGAAAGAGGTGAGTTATATCAGCAATCCCTTCAATCGCGACAGTGCCTATTGCTCTGAGCGCTACTACGCGCTGATGAAAGAGGCTTTAGAGATATGCAACGAGACTGGCGATATCTTGTACGACTACGATTACTGGGTTTGTGGACAGGATTGGTCTGACGACTGGAGCTGCAAGGTAGCTAAGGTCTATGAAATCACAGGCTCAACGGCCCTTGTGGATTTGAACATCCATAACTTCAGCGATATAGAGACCACCATTGCCCTCCGCTTCGAGCGCGACGATTGGTATATCGATGATTTCTCGCCTTCCAAAGACGGCAATGACGACAAGAAATACCTGCGGGAAACAATCCGTCAGGGTATGAAAATCCGAGAGAAGGCAAAGTCGCTCGTCGGCTATTGGGGCTGGGTTGGCGATGACGGTCCTGAGTTGCTGCTACGTCTGGAAATGAACGGCAAAGGGCTGGAGGTCACGGAGTGTAACATCTATCGCCTCTATGGTTTCGACAAGGCCACCGCTTCCTTCAATGGTACAGACCTATCTGTCGAAGAACTTGATTACGACGAGGAGAACGAGAAGCTTAACCAGGAGTTCCATTTCGATGCTCACTTGGACAAGAATGGCGATCTAACAGGTGACTGTCGTATCAGACATCCTCAAGCCAGCAGAAATTATGAAGGTCCACTCACGCTCCGGAAAGGCTACTTTAAATATCGTGATGGTGCTAAACAAAATGATAGAAACTTTTAAAAGGAAACGATTATGATATAATCAAGTACATAATGCTAATTCTTCTAGCATGCGGGCTGTGACAGCAAACCAACTACGGAGACAACTACGAAGAAGACCATTCGTCTAATGAGAGAAAGCCCTCAACAAAGCTCTATCCTGCTTCTAGGCTGCTTCTAGCCATACTGCAGGCTGCTTCTAGGCTTACTCATGAGTATGGCAAGAGTATGGCAAGAGCGAGAGTGGTACGAGGCAAAAAGATGTAAGAGGTATGATGAAGCCAAGGTACAGGAAGAATTTTTAAATGGTGAATACTTCAATTCAAGATGTCTTTTATCTTTTTGAAGAAGAATTTGCAGTAAAAAATAAGCAATGAAACGATTTTTTTTGTACTTTTGCAGAAAATAGAGGTTATGGAACAGAAAAGAACGACACCAGAGTTTATTACATCGTTGGAGCCAAACGAGATTTTTGTCTTCGGCAGCAATCTGAAAGGAATGCACGGAGGCGGTGCGGCTTACATCGCTTACCGCAAGTTCGGAGCCATCATGGGCCAGGGCGTAGGCTTGCAAGGCCAAAGCTATGCTATCCCCACCATGCAGGGCGGTGTAGATACCATCCGTCCGTATGTGGATGAGTTTATCCAGTTTGCCAAGCAGCACCCTACCCTCACCTTCCTCGTGACTCGCATTGGCTGCGGCATTGCCGGATTCACCGATGATGAAATTTCTCCGCTGTTTAAAGAGGCACACGAGGTAGAAAATATTGTGTTGCCTCCTAATTGGTAATTGCTATGTTAGGAGCAATCATAGGTGATGGTTCTGCTATGCCACAACTGGCTTTTGACCATGCTGACATCATGCGTGATGCCGATGCACTCCGAAGCCTGTTCAGCATACCAGAGAGTGAAACCATCATGGCTGTCATCTCACTTGGCTACAGGGCTCAGAAACCAAGACAACCACAGCACAGACCTTTGGACGACATCGTGAAATATTACCCTTTTTCATGTCCAAAGGCTTGTAATGAACATCGGACTGGCATTCTCGGCTTTCTTGAATCCACAAGACTCATAGAAGTCCAGTTCGGTGTTATATGCAATCAAGCCTATGCGCAGGTAATCCTGATAATGCTCTTTCATCAAATCCAGCAGCTTATGGCCAATGCCTTGATGATGATATTCTGGGCGAACCAGCATATAATGCAGGTAGGCTGTCATAATGCCATCGTCCAGCGCACAAACCATGCCGATAAGTTTATCACCGTCCCATGCAGAATACACCGTCTGAAAGTTCCGCATGGCCACTACCAGTTTGTCAGAAAAATGACCTGATGACCAATCGTTACTACTAACTCTCTGGAACCACCTATATATTGTGCTGTAGCCGTCTTTCCGATGTGTCAGATCGAGGAACTTCACCTTTGATTTCTTGATGTTACCCATATTTTGTTAAAACTGATGGCAAAGATAGTGATTTTTCGCTGATTATTGGTAATTTTGCCACGATATTTAAATGAATTTAGGCAAAAGAGCATAGAGAACTACTGCAAGGAACACGGATATAAATGGTATTTAAAACTTTATAGCAATATGACAATACAAGAATTTTGTGATTACATGGCATCAGGCAAACCCGTCGTTGGCGGTGGTGATGTCCACATGATGTTTCATCAGCTGTCGCAGGAGGCTCTGAAGATTACAGCTGAGATTAACAGCAAGTATCATACTCCAGAGCAGCTGCACGATTTATTGGAGCAACTTTGGGGGCGTGAAGTTCCCAAGACGATTGGGATGTTTCCACCGTTCCATACCGACTGCGGCAAGAACACTATCGTTGGTGAGCGGGTCTTCATCAACATGGGCTGTAAGTTCCAGGATCAGGGCGGCATCACCATCGACGAAGGCGCACTCATCGGTCACAACGTCGTATTGGCAACCATCAACCACGACCTTGACCCAGCCAAGCGTCAAAGCATGAGCTATGCTCCCATCCACATTGGCAAGAATGTCTGGATTGGAGCCAATGCCACCGTTCTTGCTGGTGTTACTATCGGCGATGGAGCCGTAGTAGCTGCTGGTGCAGTGGTGACCAAAGACGTAGAACCGAATACGATTGTTGGCGGTGTTCCAGCCAAGGTAATAAAAAAGATCGAGATAATAGACAGATAAATCGGTTTTTATATATGCATAACGAGAAGTACTTCATTACGATGCATCTGTTGGGCTGCATCTGGATAATGCGTATGGCACTCCAGTTCAACTATTCCCTTAGGGTCTGGAGCCACAAGAAGGTACTCCAATTGTTGACGGACATTTGCAGCCAGATTTTGCCTCGCAAAGAAGCAGAGGGCATCGGAAGTCTCGTTACGATGAATTGCCTAAGCGATGGTGAACAGTTTGAGGCGGGAGGGTTCACCATACAATGCTTCGACATCCATTCCACTAAGGAAAGACAGTTCGGCTTCACAGCATTGCTCCCCGATTGCCAACGGATCTGCTGTCTGGGCGATGAGCCTTTCAGTCCACAGTGCAAGCAATATGCCGAGGATGCCGATTGGCTGATGAGTGAGGCCTTCTGTCTGTATGGAGACCGCGAACGATTTCTGCCCTACGAGAAACATCATAGCACGGTGCTCGATGCTGCACGATTGGCAGAGGAACTTGGAGTCAAGAACCTCATTCTCTATCATACGGAAGACAGAACGCTCGACACTCGCTGCCAACGATACATGGCAGAGGCAAAGACGGTTTTCAGCGGTCGTGTCCTTGTGCCAGACGACTTGGAAAGGATAACTTTATAAATTTAATGAACTGATACAAATATGGATTTCAAGGATAAAGTAGTCATCATAACAGGTGGTGCGCAAGGTATCGGAAGATGTATAGCAGAAGAATTCGAGAAACTTGGAGCTACTGTTTGCGTAATCGATAAACAGCAGGGTGACCACTTTGTGGGCGACCTTGCAGACAAACAGGTGCTGGAGCAGTTTGCCAAGGATGTCATTGAGAAGAATGGACATGTGGATTATCTCATCAACAATGCTTTGCCACTGATGAAGGGCATAAACGAGTGTAGTTATGAGGAGTTCCAGTATGCCCTGAGTGTTGGCGTTACAGCTCCTTTCTATCTCACAAAACTCTTTGCTCCACATTTCGCAAAGGGAGCGGCCATCGTCAATATATCGTCATCACGTGACCGCATGAGTCAGCCACAGACGGAAAGCTATACGGCAGCAAAAGGTGGCATTGCGGCTTTGACTCACGCCTTGGCAGTCAGCCTCGCAGGAAAGGTTCGTGTAAACAGCATTTCGCCTGGATGGATTGACACAGCCTACACCGTCTATGAAGGTTCCGATGCCATTCAGCAACCAGTAGGACGTGTTGGCAATCCATTGGACATAGCTAATATGGTGCTCTTTCTCTGTTCTGACAAGGCTGGCTTCATCACGGGCGAGAACATCTGTATCGATGGTGGCATGACCAGACAGATGATATATCATGGCGATAATGGTTGGACACTTAAACTAAACAGACAATGACACAAGAACAATTCAAAGCGCTCGACCCAAAGGTCGCTTCGCATCGCGAAGAACTTATTCGTAGTCAGCAGGGCGAACTGAATGCCGTGCTGATGTACCAGAGACTTGCAAAAGTTGTAAAGACAGACAAGGAGCGTGAGACATTCCTCCAACTTGCAAAGGAAGAAGGGCGACATGCCAGCGTCTTCCATGCCTACACTAAAGAGGCATTAAAGCCCAAGAAGACGATGGCAATCATCATGCCGTTCCTTTATCGGCTATTGGGAAAGAAGTGTCTATATAAGCTGATAGCAAAAGGTGAATACGCTGCTGCTGTTGGCTATGAGCATCTGATTGCTGATTTCCCAGAGGTGGAAAGCGTAAAGAATGACGAAAAGCGACATGGAGATATGGTTTCATCATTACTTGAATAAGACTTGTTGGAGTGACATTATTGTTTTGAAGTAAGGGAAAGAAGAAATGAAACTGACCTACATCTTCCATAGCGGCTTTGTGCTCGAAACGGAGCAGTCCATCCTGGTATTCGACTACTGGATGGATCCCAGTGGTGTGATGGATGGCGTGCTGCGGAGCGAGAAGCCCATGTATGTTTTCTCCAGCCATTTCCACGAAGACCATTTTACGAAGGAGATTTTTGAGTGGAAGAAGCAGAAACCTGAACAACTGGTATGCCAAGTTTTTGTCAGGCGACAATCCTGATCAGCAGCGATACAGCTTTGAGATGGAAGAGGCGTTCAATCCGATAGCTCACGAGAAGCAATTTCTTGGCGAGTTGAAGGATATCCGTAAGGTTGCCGACAGTTTCGATGTGGTGATGTTCCCCATAGACGGACGTGTAGGCAACGGCTATACCCTTGGTGGCCGTCAGTTCATCGAACGGTTCAAGGTTGGGCTGTTCGTCCCTATGCACTTCACTACAGGCTTTGAACCGAGCGAGCAGCGAGAGCAGAGCCGAACTTGTTCGAATTATGCCGAGTCGCGAGAGAGGAAGAGCGGAGCTCAATCCTCTTGGCGAATGAAGGAGTTTACTGATGAAAAGAACATACTCTTCTGGGAAATCAGTAGAGAAGGAGAAACTATTGAAATCTGAGTGCAACTTTTTCCTATCAATATACGTCTAACAGATAGAAACTTTTAAAAGGAAATCATATCAATGAAGACGTTAGGAAACATCATCTGGGTCATATTTGGAGGCCTGCATATAGCCTTGGAGTATTTCATCGCAGGACTGATACTGATGATAACCATCATCGGCATCCCCTTCGGCTTGCAGAGTCTGAAACTGGGTATGCTGGCCATCTGGCCGTTCGGTACAAAAGTGAAATGGCGGGAGTCGCAACCAGGCTGTCTGAGCATCTTCATGAATGTGCTGTGGTTCTTCGTTGGCGGCATCTGGATATGGCTCACCCACATCTTCTACGGCCTCATATTCTGCATCACCATCATTGGCATCCCGTTAGGAAAGATGCACTTTAGGCTGGCAAAGCTGGCCCTTTCACCTTTTGGAAAAGAACTTTCATAATCAGGTATTAGTATGTTGATGCCCTGGCTGACGTAAACTGCCATTGACCATCACGCTTTACAAGTTGGAACATAAGTTGCAAGTGCCATGTATGACGGCCACCTCCGAAAACAGCTGCTGTAACTCGACTGCGACCTGTCAGCGTAGCATGATTACCACTGACTTTGATCTCCATCTGTTCATGCTCGGCTGAATAATAGTTCAGCGTACCACCTGCAATAGCCTTGATGTATTCCTGTTTTGACTGATGCATTCCAGTCATGTGCGTCAGCACAAAATCATCGGCATGGACACGGTTTAGTGTCACCGTGTCCTTTGCCACCATGGCCTCGTACATTTCTCGGTAGAGGGATTTTATCTGACTTTCGTCCGTCTTTGCTTGCGTGGTCATTATTGTTGTCATTCCTAGAAACAGTATCGTGAAAAGGTATCTCATTAGTGTGTAGCCTTGAGGTATTGTAAGTCGCCATACCAGTAGGAGGCTGTGCAACCTCCGTCAATCAGGAAATCGGCACCGCTAATGAAACGTCCACGGGAGGACATCAGGAACTCTGCCAAGTCGCCCACTTCGTCGGGTGTTCCGGCACGGCGGGCGGGCATGCCCTCAATCATCTTCAGGTAACCATCCTTGCGTGGGCCATGCAATTCATCGTTGGCCAATGGCGTGATGATGATACCTGGTGAGATTGAGTTAATGGTGGCACCACGTCGTCCCCAACGGGTAGCCTCGAACATCACGCGGAGCACATTGCAACGCTTCGAGTACTGATAGGCTTTCAGTGTGTCGTTGATTTCCTTCAGGAATGGCAACTCCAGCAGCTTGTCAACAGGAGTTGTGGCTAAAGCCTTGTTCTGTTCCTGCGGTAAGGCTGGCAGACGATGACCGCTCTGCGACGAGATAATCACACCCGAACCACCTTCGGCAATCACCTTGCCGAATTCTTCCAACAATACACTTGTGCCATAGAGGTCAACACGAAGGATCTCTGCTACGGGAGCCTGTGAAGGAGATACACCAGCAGCATTCACAACATTCATTACGTCTCCCTTGTTGGTGGCAAACCCCACCAATTTCTGGATGTCCTCTTTTGAACCAAGGTCGCATTGGATAGTTGAACACTCAAAGCCTGCATCCTCCAATGTCTTTGCTGTTCGCAGAGCATTCTCTATAGAGTAGTCTGCCAGCACGATGTGCTTACCAGCCGACACACGACGGATAATCGCCTGTCCGATACTACCAGCACCCACTAATACTGATACTTGTTTCATTGTTGTTTGATTATCATTTCAGTGCATTATAGGTAGCATCATCTACAGGCTCGCACCACTCGTTACCGGCTCCTTCCTGAACATCCTTATGATAGGTCAGGTGTTGGAACCATGAGTCTTTCTGTGCTCCGTGCCAATGTTTGACTTCTGCGGGTACGGCGATGAAAGTGCCGGGAGTCATCTCAACGGGAGCCTTGCCCCATTCCTGATACCAGCCGCGCCCAGCAACGCAGATGAGCACTTGTACCTGCTTGTGGTGAATATGC
>ONKL01000009.1 GCA_900318395.1 uncultured Prevotella sp. | reverse complement strand
AATGCGGTAGGCCTACTACCATCTCTTCGGAAGTTGCTGACTGATTCCACTGAAAGAGCCACTTCCAAGTGTTATTTCATCATCGTGACACACATTCCGCTGCAAAAATAAGAATAAAAACTGAATAAACAAAATAAATATGGAAAAATTAAATATGCAGACCACTGATGTGGTAGATGAGAATATCAAGCGCATTGGGGAATTGTTTCCTAACTGCTTGACAGAAGTGAAGGACGAAAAAGGGCGTCCTCAGGTGGCGATTGACTTTGATCAGCTCCGTCAGGAACTGTCGAAGAATATCGTGGAAGGTCCCGAGGAACGCTATCAGTTTACTTGGCCCGATAAACGCAATGCGATTCGTCTGGCTAATGCACCAACAACAGATACCCTTCGCCCTTGTCGTGAAGAGAGCGTAGATTTCGACAACACGCAGAACCTCTATATAGAGGGTGATAACCTGCAAGTGCTGAAACTGCTCCGTGAGAACTATTTGGGCAAGGTAAAAATGATTTATATCGATCCGCCTTACAATACAGGTAACGACTTTGTATATAACGACAACTTTGATCAAGATAAGCAGGAGTATGTTCACAACAGTGGGCAGTATGACGAACAAGGAAACCAACTCGTCACGAATACTGAAAGCAATGGTCGCTTTCATACTGATTGGCTTAACATGATTTATCCACGCTTGAAAGTGGCAAAAGATTTGTTGAGTGAGGATGGAGTGATATTAATTTCGATTGATGATAATGAAGTTGAGAATTTACGAAAAATATGTGATGAAATATTTGGCGAGGCAAATTTCTTAGCACAGTGTGTCCGAAAGCGTAGAGATAGTCAGGCAAACCTGTCAAAAAACATATCTCCAATTCATGAATATGTGGCTGTTTATTGTAAATGTAACGGAGATATTCTCAATAAGGTTCCAGCAAAAATAGAAGAAAGTGATTACAAAAATCCTGATAATGATCCTCGTGGTCCATATAAAACCATGCCATGTACTAATAAAGGTGGCGCAGTATATTCCGTAGAAACACCTACTGGTAGGATAATAACTGAAGAATGGCGATTTAAAAGAGAAACTTATGATTATCTTTATTCTGATAACAGAATAGTTTTTCCAAAGGGAGGCGAAGGAAAGCCAAGATACAAACTCTTTAAATCAGAAAAGGAAAAAGAGGGAGTCCTTGCTAATACATGGTTAGAAGAAACAGCTTCAAATCAGGAGGCAACAAGAGAAATAAAAAGTTTCTTTACTGATTTAATATTCGACACTCCTAAACCCGTTGGATTATTAAAATTTTGCTTAAGTTTAGCATCTAATAAAGATTCCATTATTCTCGATTTCTTCTCTGGTTCAGCAACTACAGCTCATGCTGTCATGCAACTCAATGCAGAGGATGGAGGTAATCGTAAGTTCATCATGGTGCAACTGCCTGAAGCAACAGACGAGAAGAGTGAAGCTTATAAGGCTGGCTATAAGAACATCTGCGAAATAGGTAAAGAGCGCATTCGTCGTGCAGGCAAGAAGATCAAAGAAGAAAGTCCGCTGACCACACAAGACCTTGACACAGGCTTCCGTGTGTTGAAACTCGACTCATCGAATATGCAGGATGTGTATTACACGCCAGCGGAGTTTAATGAAAGAGACTTGTTTGAAGACAACATCAAGTCAGACCGAACAGACGAGGATCTGTTATTCCAGACAATGATAGAGCTGGGCATAGAACTGTCTGCCAAAATCGAGCAGACGCAGATTGCTGGTAAGACGGTTTGGAACGTGAGCGATGGCTACTTGATGGCTTGCTTCGATGAGGCCGTGAACGAAACCACCATCACAGAGATAGCCAAGCAGCAGCCTTACTACTTCGTGATGCGTGATAAGAGCCTCGCCAACGATAACGTAGCAGATAACTTCGAGCAGATATTCAATCACTATAGTAAGGATACCATCCGCAGAATCCTCTAAACGAAACAGGTGTATGAAGTTTAAGTTTAAGATACAACAATACCAAACAGAGGCTGTGGAGCAGACGGTAAACGTGTTTGCAGGACAGCCATCGAAGACAAACGCACAATATCGCCGTGACTTGGGTAAGACCAACGGACGTATCGTGTATGATGAGGAATATGTAGGCTGGCGTAATGCGGATGTAGAACTGACGGACAAGCAACTGCTTGATAACATCAAACAGATGCAGGTGGATGGCAACATTCCACAGAGTAAACTGCTGAGCAAGCCAGATGGCTTAGGAGCTTGTGCGCTCGATATAGAGATGGAGACGGGTACGGGTAAGACTTACGTCTATATCAAGACGATGTTTGAGATGAACAAGCGTTATGGCTGGTCGAAGTTTATCGTGGTCGTGCCAAGCATTGCTATCCGTGAGGGTGTGTATAAGAGTTTCACGATGCTGGAAGAGCACTTCATGGAGCAATACGGCAAGAAGGCGCGCTTCTTTATCTATAACAGCAGCAACTTGACACAGATTGATTCGTATAGTAGTGATGCTTCCATCAACGTGATGATTATCAATACGCAGGCTTTTGCACGCGACTTCAAGGAGGATGCGAAGAATAAGGTCAGCCTGATTATGTACACCAAGCGTGATGACTTCCAGAGTCGCCGACCTATCGATGTGATTGCCGCCAATCGTCCTATCATTATCATGGACGAACCGCAGAAGATGGAGGGCGCGGCCACGCAGCGGGCGTTGAAGAACTTCAAGCCGCTCTTTGTGCTGAACTATTCGGCAACACACAAGACATCGCACAACTGCATCTATGCGCTGGATGCCTACGATGCCTATTGCCAGCGACTGGTGAAGAAAATCCAGGTGAAGGGTATTACGCTACAGAACCTGATGGGGGCTCAGGCGTACATCTATTTTGACAGCATCGTGCTCTCTAAGAATAAGGCACCAGAGGTAAAACTGGAGATTGAAGTACAAGGTGCCAGTCAGGCCCGCCGCCAGACCATGAAGTTCTCACAAGGCGACTCGCTCTACGATGCGTCGAAACTGCCAGCCTATAAGGAGTTTGTGATAACGGATATCAACCCCAGAACGAATACGGTCTATTTCCGCAATGGTGACCAGATAAGAGCTGGTGAAGTGATGGGGGATGTATCGGAGAAGACCATCCAACAAGTGCAGATTCGTGAGACGGTGAAGAGCCATTTTGAGAAAGAACGACAGCTGTTCCAGCAAGGTATCAAGACGCTCTCGCTGTTCTTTATCGATGAAGTGGCCAACTACAAAAGATATGATGAGAGTGGGGAAATAGTAAAGGGTGACTTGTGGAAGATGTTCGAGTATGAGTATAATCGCTACTTGAATGAGAACCTGTCGCTGTTTGAAGATGACTATCAAAAGTATCTGAAGCGATTCCCTGTAGAGCAAGTACATAATGGTTACTTCTCGATAGATAAGAAAGGTCATGCTGTGAATAGTGATGTGAAGCGAGGAAATGACACGTCTGATGATATCTCTGCATACGACCTGATTCTGAAAGACAAGGAACGTCTGTTGAGCTTTGATGAACCTACACGATTCATCTTCTCGCATTCTGCCTTGCGTGAGGGTTGGGATAATCCAAACGTTTTCCAGATTTGTACGCTTCGCCATGCGAATAGTGCTACAGCCAAGCGTCAGGAGGTGGGGCGAGGCTTGCGTATCTGTGTGGATCAGCAAGGAAACCGCATGGATGCAGAACGATTGGGCGATGCTGTTCACGACATCAACAAACTGACGGTGATTGCTAACGAGAGTTATTCGACGTTTGTAGATGACTTGCAGAAAGATACGCGTGAGGCCTTGCGTGAGCGTCCTACCGTGGCTACTGTTGCCTACTTTGAAGGTAAGACCTTTATGCTGGGCACAGAGCGTTATACCATCAGCAACCAGGAGGCTGCCAGCATCGTAAGCTATCTGTTCGACAATGACTATTCCGATGCTAAGGGAATCATCTTGCCTGAGTATCATAAAGACATGGAACAAGGCACATTAGCTCCACTCAGCAAGAAACTGCAACCTATCAGCGAGCAGGTACACAAGCTGATACAAGGAATCTTTGATCCATCAGCTCTGGAGGGCATGATAGAGAATGGTAACGACAAAGCTGAGGTGGTAAACGACAAACTAAACGACAATGCTGCAAAGGATGAGTTCAAACGACTGTGGGCAGAAATCAATCACCGTTATGTCTATACTGTTCACTATGACAGCGAGGAACTCATCAAGAAATCCATTGCTGCCATTGACAAAGACCTGACTGTAACTCAGATGAAGTATGTGGTAACGACAGGTGAACAGGGTGAGGACGATTTGGAGTTTACGGGTAATCAGACAACCAGCAGGCAAACGATGCGCGAGGTGTCAACATCGACTGTGCCTTACGACTTGGTGGGTGATATCGCTCGTGGTGCTACGCTGACCAGAAAGACTGTAGTCAGGATTCTGAAAGGTATTCTGCCAGCACGACTGCTACTGTTCAAGAATAATCCAGAGGAGTTCATTCGCAATATCGTCAAACTCATCAAGGAGCAGAAGGCAACGATGATAGTGGAGCATATCACCTATAATCGTACAGAGCAGATTTACGATACCGATATCTTCACGCAGGAGAAGAGCCGTCAGACGATCGACAAGGCTTATCCTGCTAAAAAGCACATCCTGGACTATGTGTTTACAGACAGCAAGGGAGAACGTGAATTTGCTGAGGATTTGGATAAGGCTGAGGAGGTTTGCGTCTATGCCCGTCTGCCTCGCACGTTCCAGATTCCAACACCAGTCGGTAACTATGCGCCTGACTGGGCCATCGCCTTCAATGATAATGCTGGTGTGAAGCACATCTTCTTTATTGCAGAGACTAAGGGCTCAATGGACTCGATGCAACTGAAAGGTATTGAGAAAGCAAAGATTGACTGTGCAAAAAAACTTTTTAATGAAGTCTCAACTAGCAAAGTTCGTTATCATGAGGTTAATGGATATGATGCGCTCTTGGATGTGATGAAAACATTACCGTAAAACTATGGTCATTTTGTATTAGGATGTTTGGTGACTAGAAAAATGAAGTGAGTTAACTCGATTTATCGATTGAGTTAACTCGATTGATGATTTGAGTTAACTCACGGTTTTAAAAGGGCACAAAGGTTCCTGGCCCCATTGTGCCCCCTCTTTGAGTCCTTGCTCATTGAGACCATTCTCTATGTATTATCCGAATTAAGTAGCTTAATTGCCTAAAAAATGCAAAATTGATATAATTATAAAAAACTATTTGTAAATTTGCATCAAGAAAAGATATTTAGGCAATGAAGAAGACTTTAAAACTTTGGATGCTTTTGGTGATAGCCCTGAGCATCGCGTCGTGTACAGACAACAGCGACGACCCTGTAGTTTACACAACCATCGAGGAGGCGTTGGCCAGCAATGGTCTCTTCTCGGACATCAAGGAGAATCCAGACAAGAAGGCGATGGAGAGGAAGAAGAAGGGTGAACTGGATTACCTCTCGCAATACAGTATGTTTATTGAACAGCCTGTGAACCACAACCAGCCCGACGCTGGCAAGTTCAAGCAGAAGGTGAGCATCATGTTCCGAGGATTCGACCGCCCCACTATCATGGTGACGGAGGGCTATTTTTGGAAATATTTCCATGATGCTGAAGATTTTGGAATCAACCTGAATGCCAACATGGTACACGTGGAGCATCGCAATTTCGGCGGATCCTTCAATCAGGACAGAGGAAAGTGGGAGTATGAAACGAGTGCCCAGGCCTCGGCAGACCTCCATGCCGTCTATCAGGCCCTGAAGCCTATCTTCAAGGGGAAGTGGATGAGCTTTGGTACCAGCAAGAGTGGTGAGACCTCAATAGATTATGCCTATTATTATCCAGACGATATGGATTTGGCCGCAGCCTTCTGTTCACCTTTCAATTTAAGTCTAGATGACAAACGCTACGGAGAATATCTCTTTAACGAGGTAAGCACCGAAGAACTGCGCGACGTCATGAAAGAGGGCATCCGCAGTGCACTTAAGGATGGTGAAGAGGGAGTCTATAAGATAGTTTGCGAAAGGTTTAAGAAAAAGGGGGGAAACGTTCCGTCGTTTACCGAATATGTTTATAACATCTTCGACACCTTCTTCACTGTGTTTCAGTACACGCTCCCCAGCAAGCATAAAGAAAAGATAGAGTCGATAGTCAAGGATGAGAACTCATTAGTTGCGGCGGTTTCCGATAATATTGCTAGTTTCAGAAACGATTCCCTCTATACCTACTTTGTGGATTGCGCAAAGGAACAAGGTCTCCCCAACCCCGGCTACGACTACTTCGCCGATTTGCTGGAGGGCACCAGTTTCAAGGCAGAGGATGTGGTGCCGTCCGAACTGCACAGTGAAGACCGCTGGCTGGTGAAGTACTACGACAACAGCGTCCGTACCGATATGGCTAAGAACTTCTTTGTCAATTCCACCGTCCCCCTTCTTTTCTACTATTCACATGATGATCCTTGGTCGGCTGGTAAGCCGGAAAAGATAGGTCCCAACGCCAAGATGATCATCAACCCTGTAGGCATCCATAGCCCCAAGATCAATGACCCGGCCTATTGTCCAGCCGATGTAAAGCAAGAGGTGATGGATTACATCAGAACCTATATATATTAAGAGAATAAGGGAGCCTGTGATTTGCGTAAAAAAGCTCTTTTGCGTGAATTATTCCTCCAAAAGGAGCGGTTTTCTCAGATTTTATTTGTACTTTTGCGGTGTTATTGAGAAAAGATGAATGACTTTTTTCTATCATTAGTAAATGTTGTTTGCGAGATGGCACCCTACCTCCTGCTGGGCTTCTTCATCGCAGGAGTGCTCCATGTGTTTGTACCGCAGAACTTCTATCGCCGCTATCTGTCGAGAGACAACAAACTGTCTGTGCTCTGGGCTGCCCTGCTGGGTATTCCCCTCCCACTCTGTTCGTGCGGCGTGATTCCTACAGCCATCGGACTGAGGAATGAGAAGGCTTCCAAGGGAGCCGTCGCCTCATTTCTCATCGCGACTCCACAGACAGGCATTGACTCTATCTTGGCTACTTTCTCGCTGATGGGTCTTGGCTTTGCCATTGTGCGACCAGTGGCGGCTCTCATCACGGGCGTTTGTGGCGGAGTGCTGGTTAACCGTTTGGTGCATGAAGATAACACGATGGGCGACACTGCCTCAGCATGCCAGATGGAACAAGGCAGCCGACTATGGCGTGTACTGAAGTATGCATATTACGACATGATACGCGACATTGGGCTGCGACTTATCATCGGACTTGTTGTAGCAGCCCTGATACAGGTCGCTGTGCCTGATGAGTTTTTCCTGCAGTTCGGCAGTCAGCCGCTGCTACAGATACTCGCCATTCTCATCATTGCCATACCTATGTATATCTGCTCTACAGGCAGCATCCCTGTGGCGGCGGCATTGATGATGAAGGGTCTGTCGCCAGGAGCGGCGCTGGTGATGCTGATGGCGGGACCTGCTGTCAACCTGGCCAGCATTCTCGTGGTGCATAAGGCTATGGGGCGACGTTTCACCTCCATCTATCTGCTCACCATCGTTGGCTTTGCCGTATTCTTTGGCCTGCTTCTCAATGCCTCAGGCGTAGATATCTACTCGTATGCAGGCCACGACGACTGCTGCGCAATGGCATCCGCATGGCCCAGTCCGTTTAAGATTGTCTGTGCTACAGTATTAACCCTATTAATTATATTCGCTCTTATGATGAATTTTTTCAGCAAGTTTACCAACAAGCCCTTAGACCCTGATACAGTGGTTTACAGAGTGGAGGACATGCATTGCAGCCATTGCGAGGCTGCTGTGGTTCGTGCCCTCGAGAATGTGCCTGGTGTAGAGAAGGCCAAGGCCAGTGCTTCAGCAAATACCCTCATCGTCAAAGGTCCTGCAAGCGAAGAAGATGTTCGCAAAGCCGTTGAGGGCATCGGCTATACGTTCAAGGGGATATAACGAGATCCTCAAGGACAATTGGAAGCCTCGCGAAGAAACCGTAGGCTGGGGACCTTGGGCTCGGAAAGAATGATTTCTAGCTATTTCAGAGATTACCAAGGACGTTGACACGTTCTTCATTTACTCGACTATGTAGGGATTGGTCATGAAACCGCCCGAAAGTCATTTACAGGTTTTCGGGCGGTTTTATTATAGGAGATTTTCTGTTTAGAGCATATAATACTTCGTCAAGAAATAGGTTCTCTCCCAATCCACGATCTTCAAATCAGATTCCGTTGACGGATGGATGTCGAACTCGTCGAGCAACATCACCTTCTTGTCATTAAGGTCGTACAGCGGCCACTCCTTGGCTTTCCCGTCAGGCGAGATGTCTGCGCTGAGCGACGGATTGCCCGTCTTGGCGAACTGTACCCACATCTTGCGCATGGTCTTACAGAAGGTCTCGTCGAAAGCTCGTCCCGTGTCAGCAGTCATCTCTGGATGATTGAATACGACCGAGAGCTCGATGGCATGTCCGCACTTCATAATTGGGTCGGGCGACTCAGGCGTAAAATAATAGGTGAATGCCTTACCACCAGCCTTCGTTTGGCACTCAGACAGCTTGATGATAGGCACATTAAACCAGCTCTGGCTCAAAAGGCTACTGTCTGGCTGGAAGTAATCACCCTTCACATCGTTCATAAAGCTATCGACTAGTGCTTTCTCGTCAGCTGGCAATTTGGCATATTTCTCTTGCTTGCGCCCTGCAATCCAATTATCCCAGCCTTCCTTGCCGAAACTGGACACGAAGAAGTTCATCTCGTCCTTGTTGCAACCTACCAGAATCTCCAAGTCCTTCGCTGCACCGTTGGCGTATGCCTCAAAGGTGTCGGTAGGCAGATACTTTCCGTCTCTTTCGGGCATCTGGTGAACAAAGTTTATAGCAGAAGCTTCCAAGAGCTTGTCGCCGCTCACCTTCAACAGGTCGGCAACGGTTTTGCAGCCGAGTACGTCCATCAATTTGTTGGTACACTCGATTGCTTCTTCCGGAGATCTCGTCTGGTTGACGGAACCGCTCTCGGCAATGAGTCGCTTGAAATACTTCTGGGAGCCAGGAACCAACGGCTGCAAGGTACAGCTGGCAGCACCAGCTGACTCACCGAAAATGGTCACATTGTCGGGGTCGCCATCGAAGGCCGCAATATTCTCGTGAACCCACTTCAGCGCCATCTTCTGATCCAAGAGTCCTAAGTTCTGTGAGTCTTGGTAGTCCTTGCCGTCAGGCAGGTGCGACAGATGCAGGAAGCCCATCACGCCGAGTCTGTAGGCAATGGTGACAACGATGACATCGGGATTTTCCTTCATGAAATTGACGCAGTCGAACATTGGGTCAATGGTTCCACCTGACTCAAAAGCACCGCCATGAATCCATACCATAACGGGTTTCTTCTCCGTTGTTGCGTCATCAGCCTTGAATACATTCAGGTACAGACTGTCTTCACTCAGGTAATAGAGTGAACCTACCTCAAACGACGGGTTGCCGTAGCCGCTCTTCGCATTGTAATAAGCCTCATAGACACCTTCGTTGGGAACAGCATCCACAGGCGCCTTCCAACGCAAGTCGCCCACAGGTTGCTTACCAACATAGGGAATACCCCTATACACTATGATATTATCATTCTTCCGACCTACGAAAGTACCGTTAATACACTTGACAGCCAACGACTTGTCGTAATTGCCATCGGTAATCTGCTTGTTCTCGCCGCCGTACATACCGTGCAGCGCATCTCTAATCTCTTGAGCATCCATAGTTTTGTTTCCTTTTTAGTTATTATTTACTTAGATAAGCATCCACTTTTTCAATTTTCTCATTATTATAATCAGTTTTAGGATTATTATATTGTGCAAAGGTAGTCAATTCCCTTTGAAATAACAATAAACAAAGGCCAATAACCTGTAAGTTTTGATAATTCAGAAGTAGATTTTACGATTCTGAAGTTCTTGGAGCCCCAAAAACTATTCTGTTCCTACTCTGTCATGTTACGCATCCACTCTGTCGCAGTCATTCCCATGCTCTGCTTGAAAGCTGCATTAAATGTACTGTAGCTACGGAAGCCACTCTGATGAGCCAGTTGCAGGACCGTTATTGGCTGATGAGTAGCGGCTGCCTCGCGGTAAAGATCGATAAAGTGTTGGATACGCAGTCTGTTGATATAGGAATTGTAAGTCATGCCCCGACTGGAGAAATACTGACTCAGATAGAAACGGTTGGTTCCGATAGTTTGTGCAAGTTGGGAAACGGAAATGTCGTGCTGCAAATAGAGTCCCGAATCCTCGCAATGCTGCTTCAACAATGGTCCGATGTTATTACGCATGGATAAAGGGTCACTATCCTCCGAGGCAACCGTTTCTTTTACTGCATCATCAACAGCAATAGCTGTATCCGATGAGATTGGAATGTTCAAATCGCTTAACGTTTCCACGCGCCATAAAAGATAGCAGACAAGAAAGATGATGATGGCCTCCATAGCATAATCCAATATCGGTTCACCTAGATCAAGCGAATAAATAGTATATACCAACAAAATAATGGCCAGCACCACGAAGCTCTGCCACACCTCTTTATGTTCTAAGTCGGCATAGTTGTCGCGCAGCCAATGCTGATATTGCCTGATCTCGCGTACCATATATATAATTAAGCCAAGCCACATCAGCAGAAAATAGGTATATAATACTGGCAGAAGGGATTCGCTACCGGTGGTAATACACCACACCAATCCTACCATGAGCGGTGCTACTATCACGGCAATAGGCCAAAGTGGTCGCCTACGGTCTTGCAGCATAGCGAGCAATACGGCAATCGTCAAAGGAATTATGGTCATACCGTCGAGCAATCCTGTTATAAGATAGCCCTGCATCACATCATCGGGAGAAGTAAGAAAATACATCGGCAGATACCACAAATGGCAAAACGAAATGGCGGCGAAGAACGCTGCAGTCCAGCGGCGCAGGCGTGCAGATGGCGTAACGTCAGGTGCAATGGCATTGGCTCGGCGGAACAGCAAATAGCAACATGCTATCAGAGACAGCATAGCCACTGATGCATAAAACATTAGAAAAAACACATCTACCTGTATCTGATCGTACATGACTGATAAGTCTTTGCGTGTGCAAAAGTACAAAAATAATGTGAGTTACAAGCAATTTAGCTACACCTTTTTATATTTTAGCCCATGATTCATCGGGAAAAAGGGCAGAATATCGATGAATTGGGCGAAAATTAACGATTTGTTCCCCTCAAATAATGATAAAGGGACATTGATTTAAATCAATAATCGTACCTTTGCACCCAGATTCCGCAATCGTTTGCGTGGAAATTTGGGAACTTATTTTACTAGCAATATTAACATTAACTCAAACACAGTAACAAATGAAGTATGTTCATCTAACTCTCCCATCTATGAAGCTATGCTTCGCGATGGCGTTGGCAGCAGGAATCATGGCATTCCCATTGCCGACAATGGCAGAACAGGCTGTTCAGAACGTCCAGCAGGCTGGTGTTGTGAAAGGCCAGGTAACTGACAAGAACGGTGACGGCGTGATTGGCGCTACCGTAAAAGTGAAAGATGCACAGGCAGGCACAGTGACTGATTACAACGGAAACTTCAGCCTGAACGTGCAGAAGGCAGGAACGCTCGTGATTTCCTACATCGGCTACCTGACAAAGGAAATAGCCTTTACCCCAGGTCAGACGCTTAACATCACCATCGAGGAAGACGCTACCGCACTCGACGAAGTGGTGGTCGTTGGTTATGGTGTTCAGAAGAAGTCGGACGTGACTGGTTCTGTCACCTCTATTAATAAGGATCGCCTGAGCAAGCTGCCAGTAACCAACGTACTGCAGGCTGTACAGGGTGCCGCAGCTGGTGTGACCATCTCCCAGGGTTCTTCAATCCCTGGCGATGCCCCCTCTGCATTGGTCCGCGGACGTAACTCTATCAACGCAGGTACTGGTCCTTACATCGTAGTCGACGGTATCCCCATCTCGAAGAGTGGCGGTTCACTCAACGATATCAACCCTGGCGACATCGAGTCGATGGAAATCCTGAAGGATGCCTCTGCTACAGCTATCTATGGTACGAACGGTGCCAACGGTGTCATCCTGATCACTACTAAGCATGGTAAGGAAGGCAAGCCCAGCGTCAGCTATAATGGCTACATCGGCTTTGAGAACTTTGCCCACAAGATGGACTACTGCAACGGAGCGCAGATTACCCAGCGCTATAAGGACTATGTAGCCCAGAACCCTGGTGAGACCATGTACAACGACTTTGTAAAGAACCAGAACGAGGCTGAGGCACAGGCTGCAGGCCGTGAAACCGACTGGCTCTACGATATGGTATCGCAGACTGGTATCATCCAGGATCACAACGTTACCGTCAACGGTGGTGCTGAGAAGATCAAGTACTTCATCTCTGGCGACTACATGAGTCAGAAGGGTGTGCTGAAGGGGTTCAACTACAAGCGCTACTCACTCCGTATGAATATCGATGCCGATGTGACTAACTATCTGAAAATCGGTACCAACAGCTATATCGTCAGCCACAACCGCGATGGCGGCCGTGTGAATTTCATGATGGCTGAGGCTATGTCGCCTTATGGTAAGGTATATGAAGATGATGGCAGCTATTGCATCTACCCGATGTACACTGAGAGTTTGTTCTTCAATCCGATGCGTGACATCAACCAGGATCACGAGCGCCGTCAGTGGAACATCAACCTCAACGCTTATGCTGAACTGAACTTCGGCAATATCTGGAAGCCTTTGACTGGTCTTACCTACAAGTTCAACTTCGGCTATTCGTTCGTTCCCAAGCGCGAGAACTATTATAACGGTGCCGAGCAGAATGATCCTAACGGCTATGGTTACATCTTCAACGCTGAGACTCAGAGCCGTACTGTGGAGAATATCCTGACCTATGCAAAGGATATCCAGAAGCACCACTTCGACATCACACTGCTTTACGCTTCTTCACGCAAGAAGTATCACGACAACACTGCTACTGGTGCCAAGTTCATCAACGATGAGCTGCTGTGGCACAACCTCGGAGGTGGTGGTACACAGACTGCCAAGTCGTACACCGATCTCTATAAGACTGTTTCACAGATGGGACGTCTGAACTATTCTTACGACAGCCGCTACCTCTTCACCTTTACAGTACGTCGCGACGGTTCTTCAGTGTTCGGTGCCGATAACAAATACGGAACATTCCCCTCTATTGCCCTTGGTTGGAATATCGCCAACGAGAAGTTCATGGAGAAGGCAGACTGGCTGAACAACCTGAAGCT
Source organism: uncultured Prevotella sp. (assembly GCA_900318395.1). GTDB lineage: Bacteria > Bacteroidota > Bacteroidia > Bacteroidales > Bacteroidaceae > Prevotella. The sequence continues at coordinate 46,749 of ONKL01000009.1, read as the reverse complement.
GCGTCTCTCTTACGGTAAGGCTGGTAACGAGGCCATCGGCGTATACGAGACCCTCGCCAAGATGTCGAATGCTGCCCTGACAATGGACGGACAGTCGGCTACAGCTCTCTACCCCAGCAGCCGCATGGGTAACTCTGGACTGGGTTGGGAGACCACCAAGACCTTCAACATCGGTATCGACTTCGGTTTCCTGAACAACCGCATCAACGGTAACATCGACTTCTATACATCTACGACCACCGACTTGCTGCTGCAGCGCAACCTGCCGAAGGTTTCAGGTTACTCTAATGTATATATGAATATGGGTAAGACCGCTAACAAGGGTCTTGAGATTACCATCAACTCTAAGAACATCGTAACGAAAGACTTTACATGGGGTACCAACCTCGTATGGTCTTGGAACAAGAATGAGATCAAGGACCTCTACGGAGACGAGAAGAGCGATATCGGTAACCGCTGGTTCATCGGCGAGCCTATCAGCGTGATCTACGACTATGAGATGGTAGGTATCTGGCAGAAGGACGAGATCGAGCGTGGTGACCATCTGAACTGGGATCCTCAGGCACAGCCAGGCGACGTGAAGCTGCGCGACGTGAACGGTGATGGCAAGATCGATCCTAACGATGATAAGACCATCCAGGGACAGACCACTCCGAAGTGGATCGGCGGTTTGACCAACACCTTCACTTACAAGAACCTCTCACTGAGCATCTTTATCCAGACCGTACAGGGCCTGAAGCGTAATAACTCTCTGCTGGGTACAGCCAGCGATGAAATGGGACGCCGCAATTCACCCACAGAGATCGGCTACTGGTCGGAGAGCAATCCCAGCAATGAGTTCCGCTCACTGAGCAAGACCTCTAACCGCTGGGGCTACGGATTCCCATGCGATGCCAGCTTCACACGTATCAAGGATGTGACACTGAGCTATCAGTTCCCTGCACAGATTATCAATGCCCTGCGTATCAGCGCTCTGACCGTCTATGCCAGCGCACGTAACCTCGCAACCTTCACCAGCTGGAAGGGATGGGATCCTGAGGCTGACATCACACAGCGTGGATGGGGTGGCTATGAGAACAACTACCCGATGACGAAGAGCTATGTATTCGGTCTTAACGTGACGTTCTAATGGTAAAAAGGTAAAAAAGTAAAAAAAGTAATGATTATGAAACTAAGAAACATTATATATTCAGTAGTTGCTGTCAGCACACTGGCTCTGACCTCATGCAGCGACAGCTACTTGGATGAGAAGATGTACTCGAACTACGGCACAGATGTAGCCGATGTCGAGGCAAAAGTCATCGGTCTGCATTATAAGTTCGCAGCCCTCTGGGGTATGTCTAGCCGTCAGGGATTCACAGGCATCTGGCAGGATGGTACCGACGTGGGTGCTCCTGGAGATACCGAGGGTGTGGAGGTTCCGTTCTTCCAGTATGGTTCACTCAATGCCGAGAATGGTGGTGTGAGCTTCCTTTGGGAGAATCTCTATAGCATCATCAACAGTGCCAACATCATCATCAATACAGAGAATGTTGAGCCTGCCGGCAAAGCCGAAGCCGAGTTCTTCCGTGCTTATGCCTATAACCTGCTCGTAACCCTCTGGGGACGCGTGCCCCTCATTACAGAAAGTAGTGCTGCGCCCCGCACTGACTTCACGCGTAATGCTGTTGCTGAGGTAGATGCTATCATCACATCAGACCTGAACGACGCGATTGCCAATCTGCCTGAAGTAGGCAAGACCAAGACGCAGAACCGTATTAATAAGGACTGTGCACGTATCCTTGCTGCAGAGGCTTTCCTCCGTATGGGTAAGGCTTCTGAGGCCGAGGCTGCTGTTTCACCTGTCATCAGTGGCGGTAACTACAAACTGATCTCTGAGCGTTATGGCAAGTATCTCGCTGAGGCTGGCGATTACTACAGTGATATGTTCCGATGGCACAACCAGCGCCGTTCTGAGGGTAACACAGAGGGTATCTGGGTATTCCAGATGGAGTATAACCGCGATGTGACTGGCGGTACCATCGACAACCCACAGCAGCGTCGTAACTGGGTGGCAGCCTTCCACAAGATCGACGGTATGCAGAATGCAGACTCTCTCGGAGGTCGTGGTAATGGCCGTCTGCGTCTGAGCAACTATGTCAAGTATGGTATCTATGAGAAGGGTGATATCCGTAACTCTAACCATAACATCCGCCGTCAGTTGTGGTACAACAAGCCAAATTGGAGCAGTACCATTTGGGTAAAGGATGGCTTCAAGGTTGACGAGGGTACGGCAGGTGCCCAGCAGATCAGCGTGAAGACTGGCGATAGGGCTTACTGGACCGTAAAGGATACCCTGAACGTGATGTATCCTCACACCACTAAGTGGGGCGGCTACGACCCGACAGACGACTTTGGCTATGCTCTCGTTAAGGACTGGCCCGTTATGCGTCTGGCTGATGCCTATCTGCTCCGTGCAGAGGCCCGCATCCAGCAGGGTAACACCGCTGGTGCCGCAGAGGATATCAACGTGCTGCGCGACCGTGCCTTCAAGGAGTACCGTGCTGAGAGCGGCAACGCTGAGGCTGGCAAGGTAACTGCCGCTCAGATGACTTTGGACTTTTTGCTCGACGAGCGCATCCGTGAGCTCGTAGGTGAAGAGAACCGTCGCTACACCCTCTGCCGTACAGGCAAACTGGCTGAGCGCGTGAAGATGATCATGGATAAGTGGGCAGAGACCACAGAGAGCAAGGCTATCACAGGCTTCGATGCTGCCAAGCACGTGCTACTGCCTATTCCTCTGTCAGAGATCCAGCTCAACAAGGATGCTGATCTCGAGCAGAACCCTGGTTATTAGGATATTTCTTGCGTTCATACATAATTAGGTTATTAGTTAGTATTTCTAAGGTGGAGGGGGCAGTCTATGCGACGTAGGCTGCCCCTTTTTAAAAAACAAACGATTATGAGGAAACTACTTATAGCAATCTCACTATTGTCTACGCTGACACTTCAGGCTAAAAAGTGGACTGCCGACGAGGTAAAGGATGTGATCAGGAAGGTGAACACTTATTGGCAGACGAATAATCCTGCAGAAGTTCGCTCGTTCTGGGATAACGCTGCCTACCATACCGGAAATATAGAAACCTATAAACTCCTGAAGGACGAGAAGATGCTCGACTACAGCATCCGCTGGGCAGAGCATAATCAGTGGAAGGGTGCTACAGAAGCAGACCCCGCCAAGTGGAAGTACAGAAACTACGGCGAAGGACAGGAATATGTTCTCTTCGGCGACTGGCAGATCTGTTTCCAGACGTATATTGACCTCTACAATCTCTCAAAAGACGAGAAAAAGATAGCACGCGCCAAAGAGGTGATGGGCTATGAGGCCGACTCTGAGGTACACGACTACTGGTGGTGGGCTGATGCCCTTTATATGGTCATGCCTGTCATGACGAAGATGTACAAACTGACGGGTGATGAGAAATACCTGCGGAAACTCTATGAGAACATCCTCTATTGCGACTCTATCATGCTCGACTATGAGACTGGACTCTACTTCCGTGATGGTAAGTACATCTATCCGAAGCATAAGACCGCCAACGGAAAGAAAGATTTCTGGGCTCGCGGCGACGGGTGGGTACTGGCAGGACTGGCCAAAGTGCTGCAGGATATGCCTGAGACCTACGTTCGTCAGCCATTCTTTGTCGAGAAGTACGTGAATCTGGCTCGTGCCGTAAAGAAGATCCAACAGCGACAAGGCCACTGGACACGTTCGATGATGGATCCCCGCCAAGCTCCTGGCTACGAAACATCAGGAACAGCTTTCTTCTGCTATGGCTTGCTATGGGGCGTCAATAACGGTTACCTCTCTAAGAAAGAGTTTGCTCCTGCCATCGAGAAGGCTTGGAACTATCTGACCACCATCGCCCTACAGAAAGACGGGAAAGTGGGATACGTACAGCCTATCGGCGAGCGTGCCATCCCTGGACAGACTGTCGATGCCAACTCTCAGGCTAACTTCGGTGTTGGCGCTTTCCTGTTAGCAGCCTGTGAATACTGTAGATATATCAGCCGATGAAATTAGGACTTATCATCTCTGTGTCTGTGTGTCTCTGTGTTCAGACCATCTCCGCACAGTTACTACCCAAGGCAGACAATTCTTTCTGGCGCGACTCCATTCCTGTGGAGATGCGCCAGAGCTATATCGAATACGGAGAGCAATACCTCGGCAAGCCGTGGACTGCTCTCCCCTATTCCGTCTTCTCACAGTTCAGGACCAATGGTAACCGTGTGAACTATGAGGGTTTGAACTTCGAGAAGCGCCGACAGCTGGCTGCACTCGTCATAGCAGAAATCATGGAAGGCGAAGGCCGGTTTATGACAGATATTATCGATGGAATGGGCAGTTTCTGTGAAGAGACGTGGTGGGGCATACCTGCCCACTATGGGCCAAGCACGCCATTGACTGAAGACCAGACGGTGGATCTATTCAATGCGGAGACAGCAAATCTGATTGTCTGGACACGTTATATGCTCCAGCCAGAATTCGACAAGTTCTCACCCCATCTTTGCCAGCGTATCGACCAGGAGATAGAGCGCCGCATCCTCCAGCCTGCAGTTGAAAAGGACTACTGGTGGAAGAAGGCCGGCATGAACTGGAATCCCTGGATATGCTCCAATTGGCTGGCCTGTGTCCTCATCTGTGAAAAAGACGAAACACGCAAGGCTGAAGCCATCCGGCAGATCAAGAAGTCTACACAGATTTTCATCGACTCCTATCCTGAAGATGGCGGATGCGACGAAGGGGCTGGCTACTGGGACCGTGCAGCTGCATCGATGTTTGAGGTGCTGAGACTGTTTAGTATTTACGGTTTACAGTTTACAGATGATTACACCGATAAAATCGAGCGAATGGCCTCCTATGCCTACAAGACCTATATCGGCCATGACTACTGTATCAGTTTTGCTGATGCCCACGAGAACAAAGCCATCCAGCAGGTCAACATCGTTTATCCCTTCGGCCTCTTCCTCGGCGACAAGACGATGTGTGAGTTCGGTGCCTACTTGGGACGGCAGAAGCACATCTTGGAGAATCCCGCAGCCCTATACGACAAAAGTGGCAATTTCCCGACCCTTAGCCGTGAGCTCTTCTTCTTGTACCATATCCGCGAGTTCATCGCCGAAGAACCGCGTGAACCTTTATTAAAGGATGTATGGCTCGGCAATCTGCAAATCATGACAGCCCGTCGCAACAATCTCTATGTGGCCATGAAGGGTGGCCATAACAACGAGAGCCATAATCACAACGACGTAGGCTCCTTTATTGTCTATGCTGACAATGAGCCCCTGCTCATTGACCCAGGTGTCGGAGAGTACACCTCCAAGACCTTCAGCGACGAGCGCTACACCATCTGGACCATGCAGTCGAGCTATCATAACCTACCCCAAATCAACGGCACCGACCAGAAAGACGGCAGGGAATATGCCGCAAAAGTCGTGAATCATCAAGATGGCAGTCTGACTCTCGACATTGCAGGAGCCTATCCTCCTGAAGCTGATATAAAGTCGTGGAAGCGGACTGTCAATGCGATGGAATCGGGCATTTCTGTTACTGAGAACTACGTCTTAAAAGCCTATCACCAGCCTGCAAGACTGATGTTTATGACAATCATAAAACCCGAAGTCCAAAATGGTGCCATTGTACTGGGGCGTCATCGCCTGAACTACAATCCCTCACAACTGGAAGCCACCGTAGAAGATATCAGCAATCAGCTGGACCCGCTTCTCCAACGGATGTGGGGGAATCAGATGTATCGCATTATTCTCTCGGTGAAATCGAAGAAAAATAAAGAAACCATTAAATATAGCATTCAATGAAAAGAACTATCCTTATCATTGCAGCCCTCGCGCTGCTCTTGCCTTTACAGGCTGCTAAGAAAGCTAAACAGCCACAGCAGACTGACCGCGAATATTGGTGCTCACTGGCCTATAAGATGGCACAGCCCGTGCTCGAAAATATGGCCAAAGGTGAACTGCAGAAGAATATGAAGACAGAGTTCTCTCCATCATTCGATAATCGTGACCGTCGCGTGGTCTATATGGAGACCTTCGGACGTCTGATGGCAGGTATCGCCCCTTGGCTGACACTACCCGATGACGATACTGCAGAGGGTCAGCAGCGCCGTCAGCTCCGTGAGTGGGCTCTCGCTGCCTACAAGAATGCCGTTGACCCTGATTCGCCCGACTATCTCCTGTGGCGAAAAGAGGGGCAAACACTTGTAGATGCCGCCTATCTCGCCGAGAGTTTCATCCGTGGCTACGATGCTTTGTGGCAACCACTCGATGAACAGACCAAACAGCGCTATATCGATGAATTCATCCGTTTGCGCAGAGTGGATCCACCTTATACCAACTGGTTGTTGTTCTCTTCGACCATCGAGAGTTTCCTGGCAAAGATTGGTGCCCAACAGGATAACTTCCGCATCAACATGGCTATCCGCAAGGTAGAAGAATGGTATGTTGGCGACGGATGGTATGCCGACGGTCAAGGCACATTCGCCTTTGACTTCTATACCAGCTACGTCTTTCATGGCATGTATCTCGAGACTCTTCAGAACATGATCGACGCAGGCATCGGTGGCTGGGGTATCAACTATAAGATGTTCCGCGAACGTGCCTTAAAGCGTGCTCAGAAGTTTTCCATCATCCTCGAACGTTTCATTTCGCCTGAAGGCACTTTCCCCGTAATTGGCCGCTCCACACCTTATCGTATGGCAGCTATGCAACCTCTTGCCCTCATGGCTTGGTATCAGACACTACCCGAAGACCTGAGCAACGGTCAGGTTCGTGCTGCTTTGACGAAAGTGCTCCACCGTATGTTCGACATTCAAAATAACTACAACGATGCAGGCTACCTCACTATCGGTTTCTGTGGTTCACAGCCTGAAACAGCTGATTGGTATACCAACAACGGTTCGCTCTACATGGCTTCCTTGGCTTTCATGCCTCTTGGATTACCTGCTACTCATCCTTTCTGGACCGATGCTTCGCAGCCTTGGACACAAGTCAAGGCCTGGGGAGGACAACCTTTCCCCAAGGATCATCGCTGGAGCGACTACATACCACCCCGCGATAAGAAATAAGCGAATATATCAGTAAACAAAAAAGCACTGGCCGCCCAAAAACGACCAGTGTTTTTTAAAGAGAAAAAAGAATCTTTTTACCTAACTAACCTTATTAATTTCTATATGCGGGATTCTGATATGCTGCTTTCTCTTCAGCCGTCATCTCCATACCATCGAGCTGACCCTGTGGGATAGGACGGATATAGTAGCCAGCGGGGATATCGCGCTTGAACTCCTCAAGATCCTTGTCGGTATAACCACTACCGGCAATGTGGTAAACGCCTGCACGCTCAGCCCACTTCTGGGTACGAACGAGGTCAAACCAACGGTATCCCTCACCCCAGAACTCACGGCTACGCTCGTCGAGGATAAAGTCAATCGTGATTGTAGCAGGTGTAGCAGCTAACATCTCTGCACTATGGTCAGCTGTCTGAGGAGCTCTCTTGTTCACGCAGTAGGTCTGCTTGCCAGCACGCTCACGAAGTACGTTGACATACTTCTTAGCATCATCGTTCTTACCGAGTTTCACAGCTGCCTCAGCAGCAATCAGGTAGAACTCAGAGAACTTAGCAACATTCCAAGGACGGGGGCTACCACCATTAACTTTTGAACCGAGACCACCAGCGTTATCGGTACGATAGATACCGAGTTTCCAGTTGATGGGGTACTTTTTACGACTGATGTGGTTTACGGCAACTACGAAGTCAGGACGACCTGCCATCTCACCGAAGCCAAGCTTACCATCAGCACCTGTGTAGTTGATGTTAGCATCCTCGCTCTCAGGAACCCAGCTGAAATAGCTCTCACCGGGCTTAATCTGTGAACCGTTGGCACCAGTCACATAAGGCTCAGAGTTACCTGCCTTATCCCAGTTGGTAAAGTAGCTCAGCGTGAAAGTAGCATCGTAACGTGAGTCGATAGCCTTAACCTCATCTTCCCAAACACCACCTTTCATGAAAGCATCAGCAACAGTAGCCATACGTGTCCAAGGACGTCCGAGACCCTGAACAGCCTCACGCTGAACGGGATTGATCACTGCACCTGAAGCAGCCTTAGCGGTCATCTCGGTGTAGTTCCATGTCTCCATCCAGTAAGCGAAGTTCTCAGGAGAGCCGCCGCTTCCCCAACCGTAACCTGCACCACCGTTACCATACTTCTCGTCCTCATCGTGATCAGCATAGAGCATAATCTCAGAGTTGCGGTCGTTTGTAGCAACGTTTACATCGTAGAATGTGGGCTGCAATGCGTATGGGCCAGGATTGTCGATAGCGGCCTTAGCCATATCAAATGCCTTCTGGAAGTAGCTCTGAGCCTGACCTGCTTCACGAGTACACTCAGGATAGGTGGGGATATTGTTAGGATTCTCCAACCACCAAGCGTATGTCAGATAAGCCTTTGACAGATACAGACGGGCGAGATTCTTGGTAGCGGTACCTGTGAGACGGGGATTCTCAGGCAGGTCGTTAACGGCCTTCTCCAGGTCGGGGAAGATACACTTCGTATAAACCTCAGGAACAGTATTACGTACAGAGGTACGAGTGGTAGAGGTGTTGAACTTCAGTTCACCGGCACCGAGATCGAGGGGCACACCACCGTAGGTCTGCACCAGAATGAAGTAGTCGAATGCACGGAAGAAGTAAGCCTCTGCGAGAAGAGATGCATCCATTCCTGCAGCAGTACCATTCTCAATAATACCACTGGCGGTATTGATATTTGCAAAGAGTGTACCCCAAGCACCACCAGCTACTGTGCTGGTAGGAGTTACGGAACCTACACCTGTAAGGTCGGCATCCTTGAAGTTACCATCGGCAGACTGTGCATAGGTATACTCATCGGTACCAGTCTCCAAAGTGTTCAGATAGTAACCATTGCCATAGAAATAGCGCAGGTGAGCATAAAGTGAGGTCAGACCGCCCTCGATACCCGCCTTCGTGTTGAAGAATGACGGATCGAAATTGCTGCGCGGCTGCTCGTCGAGCACGCTGTTGCAGGATGTCATAGTTGTAGACAGGCCACAGCAAACAAGACCCGCAGCGAGGATATATTTAATACTTTTAGTTTTCATAACTTTACTTTTTTACTTTTTTACCTTTAGAACGTTAGGTTGAGACCGAGCAGGAAGTTGCGGGTTGTAGGTGTGTTGTAACCTACGATAGGCATCTTGTGCTTGCCTGTATAACCGTCAACTGCTACAGCCGTATTCTCGTTTGCCCAAGAGTTGGTTTCGGGATCAAGTCCGCTCTCGTTGTTGAATGGTGAGAAGAGCACGAATGGATTCTGAACCGAAGCGTAGAGACGCAGACGGCTGATACCAAAGTCCTTGATACACTTCAGACTGTCGAAGTTGTAACCCAAGGTGATAGCACGGATCTTCAGATAACCGGCATCAAAGTAACCCAGGGTAGAACCATACTTGGGGTTATCACCGCTCAGGACACCACCGGGCTTCGGATACTTGGCACCAGTGTTCTGCTCTGTCCAATAGTCTACATCAAGGTTATTACGACGACCTGTCAGCATGTTCAGGTAACCACTTGAAGAGTGGATGGCAGAAATCAGCTTACCACCGATCTGGAAAGCACCGATAACGGTCAGGTCGAAGCCCTTATAACCGACTGTGGTGTTGAAACCTCCCATCAGCTTCGGCTCCATGCTCATAATCTGACGATCCTCAGGACCGATCTGGCGGGTAGGCAGACCGTTGGCATCGTAGTCACCTGTATACTTCACCTTAATCATACCAATATTACCACCGGGCTCAAGGATGTTCATGGCAGCCTCTTCGCCTGCCTGATACAGACCCTCATACTCGTAGTCGTAGATCACGTCGATAGGATAGCCAACGAACCAGCGGTTACCCTCATCACGATCCTCACCAGAAGCCAGCTCGGTCAACTTGTTGCGGTTAGCATAGAGGTTGATACCAGCCTCCCAGTTCCAGCCGTTCTTGTTGTCGATGATGATGCCGTTCAATGTAAACTCCCAACCCTTGTTCTCAGTCTTACCGATGTTACCGGTATAGCTGCTAACACCTGAGGTAGAAGGCAGAGATACATCGAGAAGGATGTCACGGGTCTTCTGAATATAATACTCGAACGATCCAGAGAGACGACCATTGAAGAATGAGAAGTCGAGACCGAAGTTCCAGGTCTTAGAGTACTCCCAGCCCAGGTCAGGGTTAGGCAGTGAGTTTACATAGTAACCTGCCTTATAGTTGGTGCCGTTACCGAAGTTGTAGTTACGGATAGCCAATCCACCAAGTGTAGAATAGGGATTGATAGCCTGGTTAGAGGTCTCACCATAACCTACGCGCAGTTTCAGGTTGTCGATCCAGGTTGCATTCTCCATGAAGCTCTCACGGGCGATGTTCCAACCAGCGCTTACTGCGGGATAAGTATGCCACTTGTGACCCTCTGCCAGACGTGAAGAAGCATCTGAACGTACAGCTACAGAGAGCATATACTTATTATCATAAGAGTACATTGCACGACCCATCCAAGAGATCAGACCACTCTGCCAGTAGTTATAACCAACGAGGTTTGATTGACCAGTAGCCTTGTCGAGTGCATAGTACTGGAAATAGTCTGCAGGAATCTCCTGTGCAGAACCACCGCTCTGCTCGTAAGTTGTCTGCTCAGCTGAGTACATGGCAACCAGGTTCAGATTATGCTTGCCGAATGCACGATCGAAGGTCAGCAGGTTCTCAACAGCCCAGTTACGGGTCTGGTTCTCATAGACAGAACCGCCGTTGACGGCATTGGCATCCTTATTATTAACACCAGTACCGGTGAAGCTGCCCTGCTTTGAGTTGCGGAAGTTCAGACCGATGTTGATACGATAGCTCAGACCTTCAACCCATGGGCACTTAACCTCACCGAACAGCGTGTTGAAAGTACCGATACCCTTGTTCTCGCTCAGCCATACTTCCTTGTCGCGCTCAACAGTTTCCTTGGTAACTACTACCTGGTCGTCAGCGGGCAATGTGTTATAGCGCTTCAAGCTACCATCTTCATTATATGGGCTTGACAGAGGTGAAGAACAGAGCACTGCGTACATATTGTTCACACCCTGAGTCTTGCGATAGCTGGTGTTGGTGCTCAGACCGAAACGGAACCACTCGCCAACCTTCTGATCGAAGTTACCGCGAACAGAAACACGGTCGTAACCCTCAGTGGGGACAACTGCCTCGTCGTGATAGTAACCAGCACCGAAGCTATAGCTACCGCCATTGGTACCACCGGCAACACTCACGTCATGGTTGTGGCTCACACCTGTCTGATAGTACAGATCCTGCCAGTCGGTATTGGTATTGTCATTCTCATCAAGAGAGTTCTGATACTTGCCAGCAACCTGACGCATCTTTGAGAAGGTAGGACCATCCATCATCGGATACTTCTTGAAGATCTTCTTGAATGATACATAGCCATTGTAAGAAACCTTTGCAGGAGTGCCCTGAGCACCCTTGACTGTGGTGATGATGATGACACCGTTAGCACCACGAGAACCGTAGATGGCGGTTGCAGAGGCATCCTTCAGAATATCCATCGACTTGATGTCTGAGGGGTTGATGTCAGAAAGCTGTCCCATGAAGGGGATACCGTCGAGCACGATCAGAGGGTCGTTACTTGCACTCAGTGAGCGCTGACCACGGATGCGGATCTGCATCTCGGCACCTGGCTTTGAACTGGTCTGTGTCATGAGCACACCGGCAACACGGCCCTGCAGAGCCTGAGCTGCATTGGATGCTGCAATCTGGTTCAGTTTCTCACCACCGATGTTGGCAACAGAACCAGTAACGGCTTCACGGCGCTGGGTACCGTAACCGATAACCACCACCTCGTTGACCACGTGTCCATCTTCTTTAAGGTTCACGTGCACGTTAGTACCTGCCTTTACTTCCACCGACTCATAGCCGACATAAGAGATGACGAGTGTTGCACCCGGCTTCACACTAAGAGAGAAGTTACCTTCGAAATCGGTAACCGTACCATTGTTGGTACCCTTCTCCATGACCGTGGCACCGATCAGCGGACCCTGAGAGTCTTCTACATGACCAGTTGCCTGCTGCGTTTGCTGTACGGAAGCTACTGATTCGGTAGCTGCCGAAACCTGCTGTGCACTGATTACGCCGAGAAAGCATAATCCAATGTACAAGGCTGTCTTCTTTGCTTTAAAACTCATACGTTTTGGTTGTGTTAGTTAATAATAAATTAAATTAATAAAAAACTGCTGCAAAGATAGACATATTTTAGATACAAGGGTTTCTTCTATGTTTCGTTTCGTTTCATTTTTGTATCAACCTACGTATTTTGCTCAATATATTCGGATGGAGACACCCCAAATTGCTTCCTGAACACCGTTGAGAAGTGTGCAAGATTGCTAAATCCGACAGTATATGCAACCTGCGTTACGTTAATCTTTTGTTCTTTTAACAGCCTTACGGCCTGCTCAAGTCGGATGTTTCTGATGAATTCACTGACTGGCAACCCCGTCATCGTTTTCATTTTCCGGTGTAATTGGGCACGGCTGATACCGACTTCGTTACACAGAGTCTCCACACTGAAGTCGCTGTCAGACATGTGTTCGTTCACCACCTTCATGACTCGCTCCATCAGCATCTCATCGTTGCCTTTCACTGCTGTCTCAACCACCTTATCTTTTTGTTGCTGGACACCAGAGTACTTACCCTTCAGGCGCAGGTTCTTACTGATGAGGTTATTGATCGTCACATGCAGCTCATCCATATCGAACGGTTTGGCAAGGAAGGCATCAGCACCCTTCTCAAGGCCTTCAAGGCGATTGGCCACATCCGACTTCGAGGTAAGCATCACCACAGGGATATGACTGATATTCATATTTGTCTTGATCATGCGCAACATGGTGAAGCCATCCATTTCAGGCATCATCACATCGCTCACCACCAAATCGAATTGCTTCTCCGGTTCTGATCCCAGAAGCAACCGCAGAGCCTCACGGGCATTTGTGACAGCGGTAATACGGTAATAGGCACCCAGCTCTTGGGTAATATATTCGCCGATTTCAACGTCATCATCAACCACCAGAACCCTATAGTTTGACATCGGCTTGGGCTTCGCTACCTTTTCGCGCTCATCCGTTACGAGTATCTCTTCCTTAGCCAGATGAGCCGTTCCTAAAGGCAGGCTGACGGTAAAGATACTGCCTTGCGAATCCTCACGGTTAGCCGCCTCGATGGTACCATGGTGCATTTCCACCATCATCTTACAGAGATTCAGTCCGATGCCTGTTCCCTCGATATGCAGGGAGCGCGTTGCACTCGACTGATAGAATCGGTCAAAAATCTTATGGACATCGCCTCTGATACCCATACCATTGTCAATAACCTGCAGAATAGCGTTCTGGTGGTCGCCTTCTTCTACGCGGACCTCTATGGCACCGCCATCATAAGTATACTTGAAGGCATTCGACAACAAATTGTCCACCACCTTATCAAGAGCATTACGATCCAACCATACCTTCAGCTTATCCACAGTAGGCATATATTTGAACGACATACCACGCTCGTTGGCAGTATACTCATAGGATTTCAGGATATTTCCCACATACTGCACCATATCGGTCTCCTGGCACTGCAGTTTCATCTGCTGCTTATCAATCTTACGGATGTCGAGTATCTGATTCACCAGATTCTGCACGCGCTGGGCATTGTGCTCAATGGTCTTCAGCTCTGTTTTCACTTCTGGTTCAAGGTCACGCTTCAACAGTTTGTGCAGCGGACTCATAATCAGTGTCAATGGCGAACGGATATCATGAGTGGCATTAATAAGGAATTTCATCTTCTCCTCGTCGAGTTCCTGTTTACGACGCCGGATATAGAACCACAGAGTCAATCCAAGCACCGTCAATATACCTATTATATATATAAGGTACGCCCACGAGGAACGATACCAAGGTGCCCGCACAATGATACGGTAGACTTTAGGCTTAGTATAGACGCCATTGTCAACAGCCCTTACCTCCAGCACATAGGAGCCTGGCTGCAAGTGGGTAAAAGGAATACGGTTACGCCCTGCTGCTGTCTGTGTCCATTCCTTACTGCCATTCAGACGATATTCATAGATCACATTCTCAGTATTCGTAAAGTTCAGCAGCGAGAATTCCATAGTAATCGAATTGTCAAGATACGACAGCAGGATACGTTCACTCTCGCCCAACGGCTGTGAAATGACATGCACATCATCAGACAATGTGTTACAATTCACAGAGTTGCCTCCGATGAACAGTCCTGTCAGATGCACTTCGCCCTGATAAGGCTTACTCTGACGGAGGGTAGCAGGCTGGAACGAAGTAATACCGTCGCTTACACCGAAGTAGATGGTACCGTCAGGTTTCTGCATGGCTATACCCCAGACGTATTCACGCGTCGTCAGTCCGTTTCCATAGATGTGGGCGATAAAACGCTGTTTAGCAGTCTGATACTGCCAGATACCCACCGATGTACTACACCAAAGGTCACCAAAACCATCCTGCATGATTCCACACACGACCTTGTCTGTCAGAGCCTCTGCCTTAGGATAGATTCTGACATCACGCTTCTGCTTGACATAGAGATAGAGTCCTTTGTCAGTACCTATAAGCACATTGTGTTGCTGATCCTCGTATAGAGCAGTCACTGAAGTCCCCTCCATCAGCACTTCCCAACCTAATGGCCTGAACGTGTCTGCCTTCGGGTCATAACAGCAAAGGTTGGAGGAAGTGCCGATCCACAGCAAGCCCTTGCTATCGAGCAACAGCGACATGACCCAGTTGTTATGTACACGTCCTCGTTTCTCATCAGTCTGCTGCATGGTAAAGTTGCGCAACTCTTTGGTTTGCTGGTCATAAGAACAGAATCCCTTCGAATAGGTCGAGAAATAGAGATGCCCATCTCCGTCATCTGTTATCACATTGATATAGTCACAGTCAAAATCAAGTTCCTTATGATAGGCTCCCGTCACCGGCTGATAACTATAGAGACCTTTACCTGTACCAATCCAATACCCACCCCGACGGTCTCTATAGATTAAATAGGTGTCAGATGGAGAGGCTGGATGTGCAACCACTTTACCATTGGCATCAAAGCCATAGACTCCATTATTCTGGACGGCGCACCAAGTCATGCCGTTATCTCCCTGACAGATGGAGGTCACCGAACCACCGATGCTGACGTTTTGCGCAGGGAAGGTCCAGGTACTGAATTGCGGCTCATACTGTGGAAGCATCAGCAAACCTCGTTTCAGACAGCCTACCCACAAATTGTCCTGCTTGTCTTCAAAGAGTGCCCATACATTCGATGTGCTCAGGTCGAAGCTACCACTTGTATAATCATAACGCTGTAGTTGGCGCGACCCTCTAGGTACCCAGCACAAGCCTTTTCCCAAAGTGCCAATAAACAGGTTCCCTTTGTTGTCACAGAGTGCACTGCGCAACTGGACATTCTCATCACCAAGCACACTCGTATCGATGAAATCGGGGATTATCTGTCCATTTTGGATAAAAGCAAGTCCCCTACGGCAGACCAGCAATATGCCGTTACCATAGTTCAGGAACTTCGTGACCGTTCCATACGGTGATTCGTAAGTACGGATAGTATGCTGTTTATTGTTCTGACGGCAGGTAATGGTCGAGCCAGAGCCAGCTTTCCAGAAATTACCATCTATGTCGATGATGATATGACTGAAATAAGAGTTCTCTGCTTCTTGGGCATAGTCGTCGAGTTTCTTCGCCTCCAAGGTATGTACGTTAACCTGATAGAGGCCATAGCCAGCCGTTCCCACCAACAAGTGGTCACCGCTTGGTTGGATGATGTCATTCACACGGGCAGACTGGATTCCAGGTAGTTTTACGCGGTCAAAATTATCGTTTGCAGCATTATAGCGCGACAGTCCCATACCTGATCCCGCCCACAAGTTTCCCTCACGGTCAGTAAACAAAGTGGCGATGTTATTACTCTGAATCGTATGGTCGTTGCCCTCCTTATGTAGATAGTGAGTAAAGCTGTAGCCATCGTACTTATTCAGTCCATACTCTGTACCAATCCAGATATAGCCAGCACCATCCTGGGTAATCTCAGTAATCTGATTGCTCGACAGTTTATCAGCAGTATAGAAATGTTGCGTCTGACTCCATCCCATGAGACACGACACCAAACAAGCCATTAATAAAAAAGATTTTCTCATTGTCAGTTAGTGATAAGTTAGCTTTAGACGCTGCAAAGATAGGTATTATTCATGAAACATCCAACAAAATACGCAGGAATTTGTTTCAAATATGTCTCATTTCATGTTTCAGAGGTAGAAAATGCCTTCCCTCCCCATGTTAAACAGCAAATCGAGGATAGAAAGGTTTGGCAGAAAGCCATGTTTCTGCTGGTAAACCTGATAATAAGGCTTCACTTCAAAATCGGGATCCTCGGCAGGATGTTTGGGATTGATGGTTTCACGATAGTCATGAGTATGAGCTGCTGAGATACTTGCAAACTCATTGGTATAGTCTACCAATGGATTAATATCGATTAATTCGCATATTTTTATCCTGATTGCCTCATTGAAATCCAACAAGAAATCCCAACGTTTCTCGAAAAACGGTCTGATATCGTCCTGCAAGTAGTCAAAAAATGGCGAATCACCGTAAGCACTCTGTAGCGCATTCCAATGCAGGTGGCGCCAGTTGCCGTGATCACTGATACGGATATCCCTGATGAGGGGCGATTCTCCACGAACAATCGGCACAGTCAACGCCTGCACACCTTGGGTCGTGGCGATGAGACAGCGATTCCTGTAAGTCTGTTTCTGAAAACTTTCACAGCGCTCTATCTCTACATGTTCGGCCCGATACAGCTTCTGATACCACTGCACCGGGCCGAAATAGGTTGTACTCAACAGAGTAATCATCTATAAACTATTTAATATTATCCACTATCCGCCCTAAGCGGCTCCAGCGGACACCACTGATGCCATGACGGTCAGGATCGCTCGACCACCAAATGAAAATCGGCTTACCCACAATATGGTCCTCAGGCACAAAACCCCAATAGCGGCTGTCGGCTGAATTGTGACGGTTATCACCCATCATCCAATAGTAATCCATCTTAAAAGTATACTCCTTCGCCTCCTGACCATTAATTAGGATCTTACCGTCTTTGATTTCCAGGTCATTGTCCTCATATACCTTGATGGGGCGCTCATAGACGGCAATATTGTCCATCGTCAAAGCAATCTTCTCGCCTTTCTTCGGAATCCATACTGGTCCATAGTTATCTCTTGTCCAGTGTTTATTGCCATTCAACGGATAGATTTCCAGATCATTAGCATCGGTGTTCAGCTTGATCATCTCTACCAGGTCCTTCCTACCCTGCAACACTTCTACGGCATGCTTCGTCAGAGGCAGATATCCCACGGTATTCAGACTGGTCAAGTCCTCCATCGAGATGCCTAACTCTTCCATCAGTTCCTCGGGCAACGACTGCTTCAACCTTACATAATAGGTATACTGCACATTTTCAGGCTCCTTATTGGCCTTACCGTCCAGATAAATGATGTGGTTCTTAATCTGCAAGGTCTGTCCTGGCAGTCCCACACAGCGCTTCACGTAGTTCTCCCTACGATCGGCAGGTCGCGTGATAATCTCACCATACTCCATCTGGTTCTGCCTGATAGCTTGTCGACCTGCCTCATAGATGGCATTGAAGTACTTGAATCGCAGATCAGCTGAAAGCGAATCAGGATTTGGACGGTTTGGGTACAACTGATAGCCGATACCGTAGCACATCTGATAATAGTCGAAAGCCTGATACTGAGGTGCCGAGCAAAGCGTGTCGCCTGCCGGATAATTGAAAACTACAATATCATTCAACTGAATATTACCCAGACCCTTTACACGACGATAGTCCCAATGAGGCCAATCCAGATAACTCTTACACTCGACAACAGGCAAGGTGTGCTGTGTCAGCGGCATCGTCAGAGGCGTCTGTGGAATACGAGGGCCATAGCTCACTTTCGACACGAACAGATAATCACCCGTCAACAGCGATTTCTCCAAAGAGCTCGATGGAATCACATAATTCTGAAAGAAGAACTGATTGATGAAATAGACAGCTACGAGGGCAAACACGAGGGCATCGACCCACGACATGACAAACTTCACCGGCTTCTCGGCCTCTTTCCACCATTGCCACTTGATCTTCTTCGTGATATAGATATCAAAGATAAATGGGATGACAAGCAATCCCCACCAAGACTCCACCCAATAGAGGAACAGCAGATACAGCACGAGCACGGCAATGAACTTCGCCCACTGCACTTTCATATTCAACTTTTCTTTCTTCTCCATTTCAGTTAAATAATTGATTCACATAGATCTGACGCAACTGCAGATTGAGAAGTTGCATCCAAATCATACTTTAACCTATGTTTCAGAATTTAAACATATCGTTGATCGTCAGCAGCCCCTGATGATCCTTCGTATACTCAGCAGCAAGTACAGCTCCAAGAGCGAAGCCCTTACGGCTGTGGGCATCGTGACTAATCGTGATCATATCAGCATCAGAATCATAGCGAATGGTGTGGATACCAGGCACCTCGCCGCGACGGATATGGTCGACACGCAGATACTTCGGATCAGTGGTTTCTTCCTTCCATGTTTCCTTACGGTCAATATTGCTCACGATATCATCAGCCAGCGAGATAGCCGTTCCACTCGGATGGTCGAGCTTATGCACATGATGGGTCTCTTCCAACTCTACATCATACTGGGGGAACTGATTCATAATCTTTGCCAGATAACGGTTCACTGCTGAGAAGATGGCCACACCTATCGAGAAGTTCGAAGCCCAGAAGAGGGTCTTACCCTCGTTGCAGGCTTTGCGAACCTCATCGCCATGTTCCTTCATCCAACCTGTCGAACCACTAACCACCTTCACACCCTTGTCCCAGGCTTTCAGGTAATTGCCGTAAGCCGCCTGTGGAGCGGTGAACTCTATCGCCACGTCAGCCGATGCGAACTCTGCAGAGTCAAAGTCCTGCTGGTTGTCGATATCAATGATACTCACAATCTCATGACCACGGCTGATAGCAATCTGCTCGATCATCTTACCCATCTTTCCGTAGCCGATCAAAGCTATTTTCATAATTGCATTCTAATTAAAAACGGTGCAAAGTTAATATATTAAATTAAGAATGACGAATTAAGAATTAAGAATTATAATTATTTCACAGCAATAAGTGGTACATACCACCAGCGAGGGGCTTCACAACTCCCTTCATTTCGAGTTGGAAGAGGAGTGCCGTCAGTTGGCCAATAGGAATACTCGTCTTCACACTGAGGATGTTCAGTTGCAGGTCGTTGGTTTCCTGAAGAAGACTGACAATCTGCTGCTCCTGGGCTGACAGTTCAGGGAAGAGACTGCGCTCTATACCGTCTGCAAGAGCCCGTTGCCTTTGGGCCTCATCCTGCCAGCCCATAGCTTGGATAAAGTCTTCGGCACCAGAGATAAGACCAGCCCCGTTGTCACGTATCAGATTGTTGCACCCTTTCGAAAACTCTGCATTCACATTCCCCGGGAAAGCGAAGACGGCTCGATTATAGCTTTGAGCTATCTCACAGGTAATCAGGCCACCGCCTTTCGCTGCACTTTCTACCAAGATCACACTATCTGCCATACCCGCAACAATGCGGTTACGACGCACGAAGTTGGGCTTGTCGGCATTGGTCTGGGTCATAAACTCCGTCAGCAGGCCGCCATGATTCAGCATCTCTGCTGCTGTGTCACGATGGTGGTAAGGGTAGATGGTGTCGAGCCCATGCGCCAGCACACCCACTGTAGGATAGCCATTGACCAGCGCCTCGCGATGGGCATTGATGTCCACGCCATAGGCCAGACCGCTGACGATTAGTAGCTGTGGGCAATACCGTTTCAGATGGCTGACAAAACGGCGAACGATGTCTTGTCCATAGGCGGTGACACGACGAGTACCAACGATACTGATGATTTTCGCTTGATTCAGGTCTGCATTACCTTTATAATAGAGTACAAGAGGTGCATCAGGACATTCCAGTAGTCGCTGTGGGTAGTCTTCGTCAGTGAGCACAAGCCCTCTGATTCCGTGCTCGTACATATATTTTAGTTCAAAATCCGCCCGTTTCATCGCATCATTCCAATCTTGAAGAGCTGCCATCAAATGTGGTGAGGCATCATGAATGATGTCGCCAATCTCGATCCTATGTTCATACAATAATTGGGCACTTCCAACCATTTTGTATAACTCCAGCGCCTGCTGATAGTTGAAATTCGTCAGTCGCGTCAGCGCCATGACATAGAATAGTTCCTGTTCCATAGCTATTTACGTTTAAGGTATTCATATCCAAATCGGCAGCGGAGGCAATCTTTCTTGTCACAATACTCTCTTTTGAGTTGGATCAGAGCCTGCGAGTCACCTGCTGTTGTGACGGGTAATCCCACTTGCTGCCACATGCGAATGATGTGATTATTCTCAGCCTTCAACTGCTCAAGGAAATCGAAGGCACGGTCGCAGAGCACTTCTTTTGAAGTGTGACGGCCATAGGCAAAGAGCATCGGGATAGCCGTATTGATCATCAATAGGTTCAACGAGCCATATCCCAGATGCTTCTCGTTCTTCGAACTGGTCGAGCCGAAGGTGTAATGAGTCTCCCAATAGGGCGTGACATGCGATGAAAGCACCTGTTTCAACTGTTCGATCGTCTCGCACTCCACAAGCTGGCTCAAACCAGCCTTCTGCTGATAATAGAGGTTAGCTAGCTGGGAGATGCGGATATGAGGGAAGTTCTGCGGACGCAGTCTGAGGAAGCGCCAAATCTTAAAATCCATCGGTTTCATCGAGAATTTATGCGCCAAATAGAGGTATTCATTGCGCAACTTGGCGAAGTAACCTTCGTTAAGGGCATCTTTCTGATAGTATTCCGGGATAGTCTCCAGTTCGAGAAGTCCAGCCTGTCCCATGAAGATCGCCTCTATCTGGAAGAGGTCATCGCGATGGTGGGCTACGGCAGAAAGCGGCAGACTGCGTGCCCACAGCTCGAAAGCATCGTTATTGATACCAAAGCCATAGTTGCGTGCGAGGGTCACGAAGTACG
The DNA here is from genome assembly GCA_900318395.1 of uncultured Prevotella sp. Lineage (GTDB taxonomy): Bacteria > Bacteroidota > Bacteroidia > Bacteroidales > Bacteroidaceae > Prevotella. Next base: position 25,516 of record ONKL01000009.1, on the reverse strand, counting down.
CGTCCTCCCACGACCCATTGCAAAGCTCTACCCGCTTTCGGATAGCCTCCGTCTTCTGTTCGAGTCGCTCGGTTTGGAGCGCAGCCATCCAGGCATGCACCATCAGGCTTGTCAGATCGGGAATCACCTTGTAACAAGGCGGATAACAATCTATACTCAACAATTCGTTGTAATGTTCCCTGACATAGTCGGGCACATCGAGTTGCATCTGTTTGATAAACTCCCCGTTACTGTTCATGACTTCTGCGTCGATAACGCCTGCCACATGGAGGATCACGTTGTCGTAGTTCTTGTCTTTGTCGTGTCCATGCAGATACCAGTCGCTCGACTTGTCATGAATCTCGACATTTCCAACCCAGAGAGTCCTGCTGATTCTCACTTTCGCATTGAAGAAGTCTGGACCTGCGTTGCGATTGTGCAGTCCAGGGTCAATCACCTCGACGTCTTGTCCGTCGCTCGTTTCCATTCCCTTCAAAGGGAACATCTTGTGCTTCCACACATAATGCAATAATTGCTCCATAGTGTCAAATTTAACGTTAAACTTGCTGCAAAGATACACATATTATCAGATAAACGTGTCATCAGGACCGTTAAAATATCCTAATATGTAATCATACTATAAACTATAAACCATAAACTATAAACTATTATCCGTACCTTTGCAGCCGAAATGAAGATAGGAAACGTAGAATTTGGCGAGCACCCCGTGTTCTTGGCGCCGATGGAGGATGTGACAGACATTGGCTTCCGACTGCTGTGCAAGCGGTTCGGAGCGGCGATGGTCTATACAGAGTTCGTCAGTGCCGAAGCACTGATTCGTGATGTGAAGTCGACCATCTCAAAGCTGACCATCAGCGATACGGAGCGCCCTGTGGGTATTCAGATCTATGGGCGCGACGTAGAGGCAATGGTCGAGGCAGCGAAAATCGTGGAACAGGCTGACCCTGACGTTATCGACCTCAATTTCGGCTGTCCTGTGAAGAAGGTTGCTGGCAAGGGTGCTGGTGCCGGCATGCTGCAGAACATCCCAAAGATGTTGGAGATTACCCGTAAGGTGGTTGATGCTGTCAAGCTGCCTGTGACGGTGAAGACGCGTCTGGGCTGGAACTTCGAACAACTGATTATTACAGAACTGGCAGAACAGCTTCAGGATTGTGGCATTCAGGCGCTGACCATCCATGGGCGCACGCGCAGTCAGATGTACACAGGCGAAGCCGACTGGACACTGATTGGCGAAGTGAAGCGCAACCCTCGCGTACATATTCCTATTATAGGAAATGGCGACATCCACTCACTCGACGAGGCCGACAAGGCTTTCGACACTTACGGCGTGGATGCTGTGATGATAGGTCGCGCCACATTCGGCTGTCCCTGGATCTTCAGTCGCGAAAATCTCGATTTCAACGCTAAACTCGACATCCTCGAAGAGCTCCTGCGCATTAACGTAGAACGCATCGACGAGAAGCGAGGCATCCTCCATACCAGAAGACACCTCGCTGCTACCCCTATCTTCAAGGGTATCCCCGATTTCCGTCAGACCCGCATTGCCATGCTCCGAGCGGAGACAATGCCTGACCTCCTCGCCATCCTCGAAGACGTCAGAAAACGATTAGGCTCAGAACCAGTTCATCAGTGAACGTAGATAGGCTGTCAGTTCGGCGGCCATCTTTTCGTCTTGGTAGACGTTGGGATGCCAGTCGTTGCCATAGAACTCATCACCCGAAATGGGGGAGATGTCGAAGCGATAGACTTCCTTGTCGCCTGATTTCTTGGCCTCAGCAGTCACTTCGTCGAGCAGTTGCTTGACCTCCTGCAACTCTTTATTGTAAAGCATAGAACCTGTCAGAAAGACAATCTTCGCCTTCGGATTATGATCGCGCACCTGCTTTAGGAGTTTCTGATAGCCCTGTTTCAGTAGATTCAGGTCATAGTTGTTCGTTGAAGTATCGTTGGTACCGAGGTTGATACAGATGACATCGGGCTGATAGCGACTGAAGTCCCACTTCTCACCAAGGAAGGTAGGCTGATTGCGGAAGTCGGGGTTCCAGGCATAACCTGTATACTCGTATTGCATAGGCATGCAAGAACCAGGCGACCCTGTCTTGGCCTCACCATAATTACGATAAGACCCAATGCCGCTACGGGCGACTACCCAGTGCTGAGCCTCCAGGTTACGGGCGGTTATCGAGGCGTAAGAGTAATAGTGATTCTCAGTGGCATAATCGAAACCTTCCTCCTTTTTCAGTCCTTCATTACCATAGCCGCAAGTGATGGAATTGCCGATGAATTCGATCTTTCTTGAGGGGAGAGCAGGCGTTTCCACCAATTTTTTGCCCTTGTCGAGCACAAAACCCCAGAACTCCGGGAAGAACTCATAGCCCTCGATGGCATACATCAGTTTGACGGTATGCACGCCATCAGGAAGTGCGGTGGCAAGTGTCACCACAGAATCGCGCTCCCCACGGAAAGCCACCTTGAAAGGCTCTGCCTGATCGATCTGAGCCATAAAATAACCACTTCGCGGCTTGGCAATCATCCTGAGCGAGGTACCCTCGAACGACGCAACGATCTGAATACCAGGGAAGTTCCAGGCCGGTCGTTCAGGATTGGCAAAGCTGATGCGCCCTGCATACTGGATAAACTTGTCCGTAGGACTGATGATACTCCCCTTGATGGGTACGGTCTCAATAGCAAAGGCACCCGAACACATCAATGTCAGCAGCGCCGTCAATAACTTTCTTCTCATGTCTTATGATCTGTTCTTATTGTTTTCTGAAAATACCAGTCCAGCCACCGCCACTGCTGAGATGAATCTTCAGCTGATCTTGACAAGTGGCTGTCTGCTTCGTGTGCTTATAATCCGTTGCCTCCTTCATGGCATTGGCACCATCGGCGAAGATATCGGCAGAGAACTTCCCTTCTCCTAAGAATGAAAGAGGGATGGCCAGGTCGCGAGCCGTCCAGTCAGTCATCGCTGCGACATACCAGGTAGTACCTTTGCGACGGGCAATGACAATGTATTCACCCAACTGTCCGTCGAGGGCCACTGTCTCATCGAAAGTCGTAGGTATCTGAGCGATGAAATCGGTACATTCCTGATTCTGCATATACTTCGTAGGACTGTCGGCCATCATCTGCAGAGGAGCTTCGAAGGTGGTGTACATCGCCATCTGATGAACGCGCGTGCCCTGGCTCATCGGATGATCATTATTGCCGAAGAAACTATCCTTCATCGCATTCATCATGGCGCCAGGCGTATAGTCCATCGGACCAGCCAGCATGCGCAGGTAAGGAGCCGTCACATCGTAGCGGGGCTGGTTATGCAGCGGTCCGTCGCCCACACGGGGCTCCCACTTCGAGTTCTCCAGTCCCTTCACGCCTTCGAAGTTGAAGATATTCGGATAGGCCCGCTGAATGCCAAAGGGTTTCAGGCCGTGATAGTCGAGATAGAGATGATAACGGGCTGCACTCTCTGCAATCTTGTAGGCAGAGGCGATGACCTGCTGGTCGTCACGGTCGAAGAAATCGACCTTGAAACCTTTGATGCCCATATCTGCATAGTGCTTCATGACCTCATCAGTCACCTTGATATCGTTCAAAGGGTTGCTGCCAATCAGGTTACGCCAGCTCGACCAGAGGATAATGCCCACGCCCTTCTCCTTTCCATGAGCAATCACTCGGGGCAGGTCAATCTCCGGACTCAGGTCATCCATCAGCGACTCTTTGCCACTCCTGCCCTCGTCGATGATGACATACTCGATCTTGTTCTTGGCTGCGAAGTCTATATAATATAAATAGGTGTTGGTGTTCATGCCTGAGGCAAAGTCGACACCCGTGATATTACAGTTGTTCCACCAGTCCCAAGCCACCTTGCCTGGATGAATCCACGAAGTGTCTGCGATGCGACAGGCAGGTGCCAGCCGCTGAGCCATATCGCAGTTGAGGATATCGGCATCGCGCTCCGTGATGACGACAGCCCTCCAAGGGAGCGACTGACGCCCATCAAGCTTGGCAATATAGTCTGCACGCTTCGTGGGCACGAGGTTCAGACGGTCGTAGCCTCCAATCTCCTGCGCCAGCGGATAGGGTGCAAATTCAGCCACCAGCTTTTCACCCTTCACTTCCTCACATTTCGCTCTTTTCACGAACATGCCTGGATAGTTCTCCACACCAGCATCCATCACGATAGCCTTCATGCCACCAGGGAGACACACGGCTAGTGGGGTGATGGCTAGTGAGTCGCAGAACATCTTCGAAAGCGGTGCCTCATCGTAATATGACTCGAACGAATAGCAGTAGCGCTCCCCTCCCCGATTGTCGTTCACGTATGGCACAAATGCCTGATAGTCATCGGCAAAGCTGAACTCAGCCGTCTCGTTGACCACCAATGAGGGTTTCGTGTTCGAACTGATCAGACGATAGGCGGCTCCATCGTCGTAGGCACGCACCTCGATAGTGAACTTCTGGTTGGTATACATCAGCAACTGACCATAGACATCGCTGATCTCAGCTTTCTTATAGAACGGATTCTTGAAACTGCTCTCCACCTGATACTTGGCCACCTTTCCCACCTGTCCGAGACCAAGGGTCTTCTTCCCTTGGCGCAGTTGGATATCAATGACAGAAGGCTGGAGCACCGTCTGACCACTATAGGATACCGACCACTTGACAGCCTCGTCGGTATTCACAACGACCTTCACCTTGCCGTTGGGTGAACTCACTTCATAATTTCCAGCCATCGCACAGGCTGCGATCAGGCAAAACATACTTAATAACGTTGTCTTCATTGTCTAGGTATATTATTTTTATTGATTTTCTGGTTTCTGCGTGCAAAAATACAAAATATTTCTCAATTCTTGCTCCATAATTCTCAATTTATTTGTATCTTTGCCCCCATAAACCAATAATTATTCAAAATTATGACTGCATTAATCATTATTATCGTATTAGTGGTTCTCGTCGGAGGCTACTTCGTGTCTACCCAGCGTGAGTTGGTCAACCTCGATGAGATGTGTAAGAACGCCCTGAGCCAGATTGAGGTCCAGCTGAATTCACGTTTCGACGCTGTCGTTGCCCTTGCCAAGACGGCTGCCCAATATGCCAAGCACGAGTCCGACACCATCATCCAGGCTGTCCAGGCCCGTGGCGCCAACTTAGGCGCTGCCAACACCCCAGCAGCCATCAATGAGCAGAGCGACCTGCTCACTCAGATGATGGGCCGCCTGAACGTCGTGTTCGAGCGATATCCTGAGTTGAAGGCCAGCGACCTCTACCGTGAGGCACAGGAGGGCATGAAGCAGTATGAGGAGAATGTACGCATGTCGCGTATGATCTACAACGACACCGCCACGAAGATGAACCGCATGGTGCGCCAGTGGCCCTCATCGATCGTTGCATCCATGCTACACTTCGACCAGAAGGACTATCTGAAGGTAGATGATGAGAAAAAGAAGGCATATCCCGACCTTGATGAAGCTTTTAAGAAATAAATGGCTGCTGTTGCTGGTGCTGTTGGCATCAGCAACAAGTCTGATGGCAGGTCCGGAGTTACAGAGGCTCGACATCCGCGTGGTGCTGAGCCGTAACGGTGATGCCCATATCACCGAGACCCGCCAGATGGATATCGACTGGGAAGGCACGGAGTGCTATATCGTCATCGGCAACCTCGACGGCAGCGAGTTGCGCGACTTCTCTGTAACTGATGAGACAGGCCGCCAATATGACTACCAGGACTCCTGGGATGTCGATGAAGACCGCGACTGGAAGGAGGGCAAGTGCGGCATCAACGAGACCAGCAACGGTTACGAACTCTGCTGGGGTCTCGGCGAAGAAGGCGACCGCACCTATATCACATCTTACACCGTCACCAACCTCGTAAAAGGCTTCAACGATGCCGACGGCTTCAACTATATGTTCGTCGCACAGGGCATCAACCCCTATCCAGAGCATGTCAAGCTGACCATCGTGGCCGAAGACGATTCCACGTTCATCAGTCCAGAGAACACAGGCATCTGGGCCTTCCGCTATCGTGGTGACATCAGCTTTGTCGGCAACAGCATCGTGGCCGAGAGCAGCGAGCCCTTCGAAAGCCGCAGCGCTATGATTGTCATGTGCCGCTTCGAGAAAGGGATGTTTGAGCCGATGCACTGCTACGACAACAACTTCGAGGATTTAAAGCAGATGGCCTTTGAAGGCAGCGACTACGACGATAGTGACTACGACTGGGAAGGAATCCTGATGCTCGTCTTCTTCGTCATCGCTTTTGTTGTCATCCCTGTGATAACCTTCGTCTCGCAGCTGATTATCGTCTGGTACCATCGGAGGAAGGTCAACAAGAACCTGCTCTGGTATCGCGACATCCCCTACAAAGGCAACCTGCATAAAGCCAACGACGTACTCAACGCCTATCGCTATTTCGGCAGCAACTATAACAACCTGCTCTCTGCCTGCATCCTGAAACTCATCAACATGGGAGCCATCAGCATCGAGCAGCGTCTGAACCAGAATGGCAAGACAGAGCACAACTTTGTCATCAAGGAACTGGCAGACCGCGAGCAGCAGCCCAAGTTGCTGAGGATGGTTCACCAGATCTTCAAGGATGCCGCTGGCGATGATACCATTCTCGAGCCAAGGGAGCTTAAGTCGTGGATGAAGTCAAGCTATAACCAGAGCTATACCGAATCGTTCGTACAGACCCTCCACTCAAAAAGGAGCATCTTCGAATTCGACGACGAGCTCGACGAAGTTCGTAAGTTGTTCGGACTCAAGAAGTTCCTGAAGGAGTTCTCGCTTCTCGACGAGCGCCATGTGAATGAAGTGTCGCTGTGGAAGGACTATATGATCTACGCCACCCTCTTCGGCATCGCCGAACAGGTGATCAAGGACATGAAGAAGATTAATCCAGAATACTTCAATATGGATCAGGTAGCCAGTCAGATGGCCGACGACATGACCCTGCCGTTGATCTATTCGACGATGCACAACAGCACCTCGCGCGCAGCAGCCAACATGGCAGCCCGTGAGGCACGAGCTTCGGGCGGTGGCGGCCACTCCTCCTGGGGCGGCGGTGGCGGCTTCTCCGGCGGCGGCTTCGGCGGCGGCGTGAGGTAATCATGATTTGTGAAAAAATAATTAGATTGCTCCAACGCTCCAACGCTCCATTTGGTGTTTTCTATATTCGCGCTTCATGTTGATGTATTATATTTATATATAAGTAATTTATATATATTATAATATATATAAATTTAATGATATATTATATAGCCATACGATGCGACATCAGGATTCGCAAATGGAGCGTTGGAGCGTGGAGCGTACTGCTGATCGGCAATCGTTGGGAAGCGGATCGACGGTCGTTGGGAAGCGGATCGGCGGTCGTAGCCGACTAAGCGGGCGAGCATGTAACACCATTTCGGGTGGATTTTGAAGTTTTTTCGATTCTGGGCGCAGAATTACAAATTTATTTCGTACTTTTGCAGCCGTAAGCGAAAAAAATCATGATGGACGAAGATTTTGACATACGCGAAGAACGGTTCTCACAAGGCGAGAAAGACTTTGAGAATGCTCTGCGCCCCCTCAGTTTCAGCGACTTCAGCGGACAGAAGAAGGTGGTGGAGAATCTTGAAGTGTTCGTCGAGGCTGCCAAATATCGGGGGGAGCCTCTCGACCATACGCTATTGCACGGTCCTCCAGGACTGGGCAAGACTACGCTCTCGAACATCATCGCCAACGAGTTGGGCGTGGGCTTCAAAATCACCTCGGGTCCTGTGCTCGACAAGCCTGGCGACTTGGCTGGTATCCTGACTTCGCTGGAGAAGAACGACGTGCTCTTTATAGACGAGATCCACCGTCTGTCGCCTGTCGTGGAGGAGTATCTCTACTCGGCGATGGAGGACTACCGCATCGACATCATGATCGACAAAGGCCCCTCGGCCCGCTCGATACAGATAGATCTGAACCCGTTTACACTGGTGGGAGCCACCACGCGAAGCGGACTGTTGACAGCCCCCTTGAGAGCCCGTTTCGGCATCAACATGCACCTGGAGTACTACGAACCAGAGACGCTGCAGACCATCATCGAGCGTTCGGCAGGTATTCTGGGCGTACCCATCACGGAAGATGCTGCTCTCGAGATTGCAGGCCGTAGCCGTGGAACGCCCCGTATCGCCAATGCCCTGCTGCGCCGTGTGCGCGACTTTGCCCAGGTGAAAGGCAACGGCAAGATCGACACGAAGATATCGAAGGTGGCGCTGACGGCCTTGAACATCGACAAATACGGTCTCGACGAGATCGACAACAAGATTCTGCTCACCATCATCGACAAGTTCCGTGGCGGCCCCGTGGGTATCACCACCATCGCCACTGCCATCGGTGAGGATGCAGGTACCGTGGAGGAGGTTTACGAGCCCTTCCTCATCATGGAGGGCTTCATCAAGCGCACTCCCCGTGGGCGTATGGTAACGGAGCTGGCTTATAAGCACTTCGGACGAAACCCATACGGGGGGAATATTATGGAGCCGAACCTGTTTGATTGAGGAGTGTGGAGTGTGGAGTGTGGAGTGTGGAGTGAGAAGTGTGGAGTGAAAAGTGAAATGAGAACTGGAATATTCGTGGGGAGTTTTAACCCCTTTACCATTGGGCACGATTCGATTGTGCGTCGCGCACTGCCACTGTTCGACCGTCTGGTGATCGGCGTGGTGGGCGATAATGTGCATAAGCCCGATATGCCTTCTGCTGAAGAAAGAATGGCTGCCATCCGCGACCTATATGCCGACGAGGCGCGTATCGAGGTGAAGTCCTACAACGGTCTGGCCATGGATTTTGCCAAAGCCGAGGGCGCCGGGTTTATCGTCAAGGGCGTGCGCAATGCCAGCGACTTCGAATATGAGCAGTGGCAGGCAGACTTCAACCGTCGTCTGGGTGGCATCGAGACGATTCTCCTTTATACTGAGCCTGAACTGGCCAGTATCTCGTCGAGTGCCCTGCGCGAGCTACAGCATTTTGGTGTCGATGTCAGTCCTTACTTACCAAAGAAGAGAGTTTAGAGTTTATAGTTTACAGTTTACAGTTTACGGTTTACAGTTTACGGTTTACGGTTTACAGTTTACGGTTTACAGTTTAAAGTTTACGGTTTAAAGTTTACGGTTTAAAGTTTACGGTTTAAAGTTTAGAGTTTAGAGATGATTACATATGAGGCTGAGGGAGTGAGATTCCCCAACATCAAGAAACGGGAAACATCCAACTGGATTCGTCGGGTGGCTGAATCCTATGGTAAGAAGGTTGGCGAAATCGGATATATGTTCGTCAACGATGACAAGATTCTCGAGGTAAACAACCAGTTCCTCGGTCATGATTATTATACTGATATCATCACCTTCGACTACTGCGAGGGCAAGACCATCAGTGGCGACCTCTACATCTCAGTAGACACCGTCTTCACCAATGCCGACAAATTCGGACGCCCCTACGACGAGGAGCTCCACCGTGTGATCATCCACGGCATCCTGCACCTCTGCGGCCTTAACGACAAAGGACCCGGTGAGCGTGAAAAGATGGAAGCTGCTGAGAACAAGGCGCTTGCCATGCTGTAGTTTCTTGTTTCCAGAAACGGAAAAATGGGGACTCGAAACTATCACAGCGTCGAGCCCCCGGCAAACTTCAAACAACCAAAAAAAGGTTATCGAATAAAGAGCAACTCACGATATTTCGGCAATGGCCAGAGTGAGTCGTCAACAATGAGCTCTAACTTATCAATCTGATAACGTATCTCGTCGAGCTTCGGCTCTACATTGTCGTGGTAGGCAATAGCCTTATCGTGCTCATCCTCGATCTTATTAGCCAACTTGCGGGCATTCACAAGATCTTCCACACCTTTCTCTATAGCACTGGTACGCTCGGCTATCTCCTCGATGAGTTTGAGGTTGCGCGCATTCAGTTTCTCTGCCTTGTCAACGGTGAAGGCCGATGCAACACTGTCCACATTCTTCAGCAGAGCACTCTGATAACGGGTAGCCACAGGGATGATATGGTTCATCGAGAGATCGCCCAAGACACGAGCCTCTATCTGGATCTTCTTCGTATAAGTCTCCCACTTTACCTCGTTGCGGGCCTCAAGCTCTTTCTTCGTCATGACGCCCAGGCTCTCGAACATCTCGATACTCTCTGGATCGAGGTAACGCTCAAAGATCTTCGGACATGATTTCTCGACATCAAGTCCACGCTTAGTGGCTTCGATGACCCACTCATCGCTATAGCCGTTGCCGTCGAAGCGGATGGGCTTACAGGTCTTGATATCCTCGCGCAGCACGTCGATGATGGCGTGGAACTTTGCACTGTGGTCTGTACCAGCGAGTTTCTTCTCAAACTCTGGGATGCGGGCATCCACACGCTTCTTGAAATCAGTCAGAGCCTCAGCCACAGCACTGTTCAGGGCAATCATGGCACTGGCACAGTTGGCCTCAGAACCAACGGCACGGAACTCAAAACGGTTGCCAGTGAAAGCGAATGGCGAGGTACGGTTACGGTCGGTATTGTCGATGAGGAGTTCTGGAATCTCAGGGATATCCATCTTCAAGCCCTGTTTGCCTGCCATAGCCAGGATATCGTCCTTATCTGCCTTTTCGATATGGTCGAGCAGTTCGCTGACCTGCTTGCCAAGGAATGAGCTGACGATGGCGGGAGGAGCCTCGTTGGCACCCAGACGATGGGCGTTGGTGGCACTCATGATGGAGGCCTTCAGCAGTCCGTTGTGCTTATAGACACCCATCAAGGTCTCCACAATAAACGTCGCGAAACGAAGGTTTGCCTCAGGCGTCTTGCCAGGTGCATGGAGTAAGATGCCATTGTCAGTACTCAGCGACCAGTTGTTGTGCTTACCGCTACCATTGATACCTGCGAAGGGCTTCTCGTGGAGCAGTACACGGAATCCGTGCTTACGGGCCACACGCTTCATCACCGACATGAGCAGCATATTGTGGTCGACGGCCAGATTGGTCTCCTCGAAGATAGGCGCGAGCTCAAACTGGTTGGGTGCCACCTCGTTATGACGGGTCTTGCAGGGGATACCCAGTTCAAGAGCCTCAATCTCCAGCTCACGCATAAAGGCCGCCACACGTTCAGGGATAGCACCAAAATAGTGGTCGTCCATCTGCTGGTTCTTGGCAGAGTCGTGACCCATCAAGGTGCGGCCCGTCAACAACAGGTCTGGGCGGGCAGCATAGAGGCCTTCGTCTACGAGGAAGTACTCCTGTTCCCAGCCAAGGTTAGATGTAACCTTCTTGACGGCGGGGTCGAAGTAATGGCAGACCTCTGTGGCAGCCACGTTAACAGCATGCAGGGCACGCAGCAAAGGAGCCTTGTAATCGAGTGCCTCACCGCTATAACTGATAAATACGGTGGGAATACACAGGGTATCGTCGATAATGAACACTGGCGATGTGGGATCCCATGCGGAGTAGCCACGAGCCTCGAAGGTAGAACGGATGCCGCCAGAGGGGAACGAAGAGGCATCGGGCTCCTGCTGAACAAGCAACTTGCCAGTAAACTCCTCTACCATACCGCCCTTGCCATCGTGCTCGATGAAGGAGTCGTGTTTCTCGGCCGTTCCTTCCGTCAGCGGCTGGAACCAGTGTGTATAGTGTGTCACTCCATTCTCTGTGGCCCACTGCTTCATACCCTCAGCCACAACATCGGCAACCTGACGATCAAGGCGCGCCCCATTGTCCATCACATCTATCATTGTCTCATAGACGTCCTTCGGCAGATACTTGTACATCTTCTCACGGTTAAAGACCTTCTTACCAAAATACTTAGCGGGTCTTTCACTTGGTGTTTTTACGTCGAGCGGCTTTTTCTTGAAGGCCTCTCCGACAACCTGAAATCTTAATGCTTCCATAATTGTGTTTTGTTTAATGTGATTTAGTCCAATTTTCTATTCTCGTTAATGCCTCTGCAGTCGTTTCGTGACTGCCGAAAGCGGTAAAGCGCACATAACCCTCGCCAGATGGTCCGAAGCCGACACCAGGGGTGCACACCACATTGGCACCATAGAGCAGAGCCTCGAAGAACTGCCAGGAGGTGGTGCCGTCGGGTGTCTTCAGCCAGATATAAGGTGCATTCTCTCCGCCATAGACCTCGTAGCCCAGACGGCGCAGGGTGGAGAGCATCTTTTGGGCGTTCTCCATATAATAGTCGATGGTAGCCTGTATCTGTTGTTTGCCCTCTGGCGTATAGATGGCCTCAGCAGCACGTTGACTGATATAGCTGGCACCATTGAACTTCGTACACTGACGGCGGTTCCATAGTTGGTGCACAGAGTGGCGCACACCTTCGAAATCGGCCAGCGTCAGGTCTTTGGGCACGATGGTATAGCCACAGCGCACACCCGTGAAACCTGCCGTCTTCGAGTAAGAATGGAACTCGATGGCACACTTCCTGGCACCACGTATCTCATAGATGCTACGGGGTATCTCCGGATCGCGGATATATGCCTGATAGGCTGCATCGTAGAGGATGAGCGCATCGTTCTTCAGCGCGTAGTTCACCCATTTACGCAACTCCTGTTTCGTGATGACCGTACCCGTAGGGTTATTGGGGTAGCACAGGTATATCACATCCATGTGGCGATCCTTAGGGATGGATGGGGTGAAACCATTCTCTGCCGTACAAGGCATATAGACTACATTCGTCCAACGGCCATTCTCGAAAGTACCACAACGTCCGATCATCACATTCGAATCGATATACACGGGATATATAGGGTCGGTGACGCCAATGAAGTTATCCCAATGGAGCAGTTCTTGGATATTACCTGTGTCTGATTTTGCACCGTCGTTGATGAACACCTCGTCGATATCAAGATGGATGCTACGTGGCAGGAAATCATTCTTGAGGATGGCCTCGCGCAGGAAAGCGTAGCCCTGCTCAGGACCATACCCATGGAAACCTTCTGCTGTCGCCATCTCATCTGTCGCCTTGTGCATCGCCTCAATGACGGCCGGACAAAGGGGCTGAGTGACGTCACCAATTCCGAGGGAGATGACATCCGCCTTAGGGTGCATCACCTTGAAGGCATTCACCTTCTTGGCGATGTCGGCGAACAAGTAGTTGTTCTGAAGATTCAAGAAATGTACGTTTACTAAAGCCATAGTTTATGTTGTTTGAAGTTTTGCCGTTTCTATTTCCCCGTCGAAGACGAATTCGGCAGGTCCCGTCATATAGACATGATTATCCGACTTGCGCCACTCAATGGTGAGTGTACCGCCATCCATCACAATCCATGATTTCCGCTCAGCACGACCAGTGAGGACGGCTGCGACAGCAGTTGCACAAGCACCTGTGCCACAAGCCAAGGTGATGCCACTTCCCCGCTCCCATACCCGAGTGCGGATACGAGCGTCTTCCTCAATACGGGCAAACTCGATATTGCAGCGCTGAGGAAAGGCAGGGTGATGCTCCAGTATCTTGCCACTCTCACCCACCTGATCGACATCGTCGGTAAAGATGACATAATGAGGATTGCCCATCGATACAAACATTCCACGACCTGTACTACGGGACGCGATATATTGAGTCGTATTCTCAAACACAGGTTCGAGCATATCCACCGTCACACTCTCAACAATGTCGTCATTCAACTGCAAGCTCAATATCTTGACGCCCGAAAGTGTCAGGAGGCGAATCTCCGTCTTGGTAGTCAGGCCGCGCTCATAAAGGTATTTACCTATACACCTCGACGCATTGCCGCACATCATGGCTTCTGAGCCGTCGGCATTGAAGATGCGCATAGAGAAATCAGCTTCAGGTACAGGCGACCTGTCAATCAGCACCAGCCCGTCGGAGCCGATACCCTTATGGCGATCGCTCCAGGCGATGGCTGCAGCCTGCGGGTCGGCAATGGCATGCTCCATCATATTAATATAGATGTAGTCATTGCCACAACCATGCATCTTGGTGAATCTGATTTTCTCTGTCATATTGCTACCTTTTTTGGAAGTTTGCTATCCTTTTGTAACTAATTTCGGTGCAAAGGTAAACAAAAAGATAGAAAAGGAAAAAGAATTTATGACTTTTTGTTTGTTAATTCCTTCCGTTTCTATCAATTTGTATATTTTTCAGCTCAGATTCATGCCATTTTGCTTACACCTTGCACTCCTATCGCCTACTTTCGGAGCAAAGTGTTAGTTATGGCCAAGTGGGAAGTGGGAAGTTATGAAATGCTCATCCAATACTGGCGTTCGGAGTCTGAAAGCTTCTCGATGGCATAGCGAAGCGTGGTGCGAGGCATCTCGTGAGCATGCTGACGAAGGAAATCGCGCAACAAATCTGTAGAAACTCTCTTTCCCATCTCACGAAGCATCCAGCCAACAGCCTTATGCATCAGGTCGTGGGGATGGTGAAGGTGGATCTCGGCATAGCGCAGGCACCACGAGGGATCGCCCATCTGCGAAGTCTTCCACGAGCAGACCATACTCATACGCTGCTTCCAAAGACAAGGACTGGCAGCCAATTCATCAAGTAGGCTCATCTTATAGTCTCTATCGCCCAAGTTAGACGGCAACAAGAGCCAGTGACCAAGAATCTTGTGGACAGAGAGGTCAACAAGATCCCAGTTGTTAGCCCACTCTGCATATTGCAGATACATCGAAAGGATCTGATCACGCGCTTCAATAGCCGATTGGTCGTTTTCCAATCGCTTGGTTGCCAGCTTTTCGAATTTAGACACCAATACCAACAGTCCACAGAGGCGAACCTCATGCCAGCGATTCATCAACAACTCCGGTACCTGATCCAATGGGAAATCTCTTGGTATGGCTTTGACCACCTCACGCGTCTGAGGCACCTTCAGCCCCAGAAACTCATCGCCTTCGCCATATTCACCTGGTCCAGTCTTAAAGAACCTCATGAGTATCTGCCGTTGCTCGTCATTCTGCAACGACTCCATGTGCTGTATAATCTCTTTTGCCGTCATCTGACACACAATTTGGGGACAAAGATACGAAAAAATCCCTGATTTCCACTAGGATTTCAGGGATTTTATGATGAAGTAAGCTATTTACTACTGATGCTGCAGGTAGGTTGCGACCTTTTGGGCAGTCTGACGACCACTGGCGAGAGCACGCACGACGAGCGAGGCACCGTTGGCAGAGTCGCCACAAACGAAGACATTGTCTGGGTACTGAGGATGCTCTGGCTTGAGGAATCCCATGGCCAGAAGCACGAGCTCGGCCTTGATAATCTCAGGCTGACCTTTCTCTACCATGATAGGGCGGCCACCCTCTGGATTGGGCTTCCAGTCGATTCCCTGTACCTTCACACCAGTGAGATGACCGTTCTCGCCTAAGAACTCGAGGGTATTGATGTTCCAGCGACGGGTACAACCCTCCTCGTGGCTTGAAGTGGTCTTAAGCGTGCGCGGCCAGTTAGGCCAGGGATTCTGCGGATCCTCAGGACCTTCCACTGGCTTAGGCATGATCTCAATCTGAGTGACACTCTTACAGCCTTGACGATGGGCAGTACCTATGCAGTCACTACCCGTGTCGCCACCACCGATGACGAGGACATCCTTGCCTTTAGCGGTGATGCGCTCGTCCTTACTAAACTCAATGCCAGCGAGCACACGGTTCTGCTGGGAGAGGAGTTCGAGGGCGAAGTGTACGCCCTTGAGTTCACGGCCTGGAGCCCTGAGATCGCGAGCAGTAGGGGTGCCGGTGGCGATGACATAGGCATCATAGGACATCCTAGGATCGCCTGGATTTCCTAGGTCCTCTAGGGCTATGGCACTGCCATAGCGGAATTCGATGCCTTCGGCCTCAAGCAGGGCGATGCGACGGTCGATGATGGCCTTGTTGAGCTTGAAGTTCGGGATTCCGTAACGGAGGAGTCCACCAGCAGCTTCATTCTTCTCGAAGACTGTTACCTCATAGCCCATCAGGTTCAGGTCGTTGGCGGCAGCCAATCCAGCAGGACCAGCACCAATGACAGCCACCTTCTTGCCATTGCGCTTGATATTGGTGTGAGGCACGATATAGCCTTCTCTGAAGGCGGCCTCGATGATGGCGCACTCATCCTCACGGTTGGTGGTGGGCTCGTGGTTAAAACGGTTGAGCACACAGGCTTTCTCACACAATGCAGGACAGATGCGGCCAGTGAACTCTGGGAAGGGGTTAGTACTGTTCAATAAATGATATGCCAATTCCCAGTCGCCCTTATACAGGGCGTCATTCCACTCAGGGGCCTTGTTACCCAGCGGACAAGCCCAGTGACAGAAAGGTACGCCACAGTCCATACAGCGCGATGCCTGTAACTTACGTTCGCGAGTATTGAGTGTCTGTTCCACCTCGCCAAAGTCGTGGATTCTATCGTGAATGGGGCGGTAACCTGCCTCCTGGCGATGTATCTCTAAAAATGCTTTTGGATTTCCCATCGATTTAAAATTTAATAATTATAAAATTTAAAAATGTAACAATTCATTCCAGCATGATCTCATTTTTACATTATTTCATTTTTACATTTTTACATTTTCCTCAATAGTCGCGCTGGATATCGGCGATTTTCTCGTGTAGGCGTGCCATCTTTTCCTCTTCGAGCACACGTTTGTACTCGATAGGCACTACCTGGATGAAGTCCTCGATATAGCGATGCCAATCGTCGAGCATACGACCTGCGAGTGCCGATCCCGTGTGCAGATAGTGCTGACGAATCAGTTCGAGAAGTTCCTTACGCGATACAGAGTCTTCCACCAATGAGAGCTCCACCATATCCATATTGCAGAAGTAGTCGAACGTATGGCTGGGATCGTACACATAGGCCACGCCGCCACTCATACCAGCGGCGAAGTTACGCCCCGTCTTGCCCAGAACCACCACGCGACCACCTGTCATATACTCACAGCAATGGTCACCAGCACCCTCAATCACAGCGATGGCACCAGAGTTGCGCACGCCAAAACGTTCGCCCACCTGTCCATTGATGTAGAGTTCGCCACCAGTAGCACCATAGAGGCCCGTATTTCCAGCGATGATATTGTCTTCGGCCTTAAAGTCGTCGCTACGGCGAGCCGGAGGTAGAATCGATATACGACCGCCTGAGAGGCCCTTGCCGAAGTAGTCGTTGGTCTCACCCTCTAACCTGATGTCGACGCCTTTCACGGCGAAGGCACCAAAGCTCTGACCAGCCGAACCCTTGAACTTGATTTTGATAGTACCATCGGGCAATCCCTCCTCGCCATACTTCTTGGCGATGACACCACTGAGCATCGTACCCACAGCACGGTCGGTATTCTTGATGGCATAGTCGAGAGTTACCTCCTCGGCACTGTCAATCGCCTTCTGGGCAGCTCGTATTATTTCTTCGTCCTTCACACCTTCGACCTTGGTGTATGCGCCACGATCCCAATAGAGTGCCCTCTCCGTCTCGGGCTTGTGGAGTAGTCGGGCAAAGTCGATGGTGCGCCACTTCTCTGCAACAACACTCTCCGTCAACTGTTCACTGTTCACTTTTAACTTTTCACCTATTTCGATGAGTTCAGTATGGCCAATGATTTCCTTGAGACTATGAACACCTATCTCTGCGAGATATTCGCGCACCTGCTGAGCCAGGAAAGTAAAGTAGTTCACCACATATTCGGCACGACCCTCGAAATGCTTACGCAACTCGGGATTCTGGGTAGCTACACCCATCGGACAGGTGTTGGTGTTGCACTTGCGCATCATCACACAACCCAGCACAATGAGGGGCAGCGTACCAAACGAGAACTCGTCGGCTCCCAGCATTGCCATAATGATAACGTCTTTGGCAGTCTTCAACTGGCCGTCGGTCTGGAGGCGCACCTGATTGCGAAGTCCGTTCATCACCAGTGTCTGCTGTGTTTCAGCCAGTCCTATCTCGGGTGAGATACCTGCAAAGCGCATCGAACTGGCCGGACTGGCTCCCGTACCTCCCTCGGCACCGCTGATCACAATCAAATCGGCCTTTGCCTTAGCCACACCAGCGGCAATGGTACCCACCCCACTCTCGGCTACCAACTTCACACTGACGGCAGCCGTCGGGTTGATGTTCTTCAAGTCGAAAATAAGCTGCGCCAAGTCCTCGATACTATAGATATCGTGATGAGGTGGCGGCGAGATGAGTGAGATGCCAGGAATGGCGTTACGCGTCTTGGCGATAATGTCATTCACCTTGAAGCCAGGCAATTGTCCACCCTCACCAGGCTTAGCACCCTGTGCCACCTTAATCTGTATCTCTTCTGCATTCACCAGATATTCGGCTGTGACCCCAAAGCGACCTGATGCAATCTGCTTGGTCTTACTCGAAAGCGACACACCGTCAACTTCTGTGTGATAGCGGGCGTTATCCTCGCCGCCTTCTCCTGTGTTTGAGCGAGCTCCTATTTTATTCATCGCCAGCGCCAGTGCCTCATGGGCTTCGATGCTCAGGGCACCAAAACTCATGGCGCCTGTCACGAAGTGCTTCACGATGCTCTCTACACTTTCTACCTCATCGATTGGAGTTGGCGTAGAAGCCTTCTTCCAACCAAAGAAATCACGAATAAAGATGGGAGACTCTTTCTCGTCGACGAGCTTTGCCCATTCCTTAAACTTCTCATACGAGCCCTGACGGGTGGCCAGTTGCAGCTTGGCGATGGTCTCTGGGTTCCAGGCGTGCTTGATGCCGTCCTTACGCCAAGCAAACTGCCCCTGATTGAGGAGTGAATAATGATCGGTGGATCGTGAAGAGTTCGCATGCAGTGCCATTGCATCGCGGGCGATCTCCTTCAGACCGATACCGCCAATAGTGCTCGTCTCTGTGCCGAAGTAGCGGCGCAGCAGATCCTCGCCCAGTCCGATGCTCTCGAATATCTTTGCACCACGATAGGAGCGAATGGTCGAGATACCCATCTTCGACATAATCTTCTTCAGACCCTTATCCACAGCCTTGATATAGTTTTTCTCGGCTGTAGCATATTCCTCCTGAATCTTTCCACGCTTCACCAGGTCATCGAGGATGGCGAAGGTCATATAAGGACACAGTGCGCTGGCACCATAGCCCAACAACAAAGCCGCATGCATCGTCTCACGAATCTCGCCACTCTCCACGATAAGAGCCGTCTGCACACGCTTGCCCACACTAATCAGATAGTGGTGTACGGCCGAGACAGCCAGAAGAGAGGGGATACAGCCTCCCCCGACCTCTCCCAAGGAGGGGAGTTCCTTGCGGATTTCCTCTTCGCGGTCGGTGAGAATGATGTAATTGTAGCCATCATCCACAGCCTGCTCTGCATCTTTACACAGCTTATCAAGGGCATTGCGTAGCTGCTCCCCTCCTTGGGAGGGGTCGGTGGAGGTAAAAGCTATTGCCAACTTCTTTGTATTAAAGCCCTTGTAGCGGATGTTACATAATATATCGAGTTGTGTATTGGTCAAAACAGGTTGCGGCAGGCGCACCATCTTACAGTTTGAGGCATCGGGCGTCAGGATGTTAGTACCCACAGCACCGATGTATTCTGTCAACGACATGACCAGTTCCTCACGAATGGGGTCGATGGCAGGGTTAGTGACCTGCGCAAACTGCTGACGGAAATAGTTGAAGAACACCTGTGGGCGGTCGCTGATAACGGCCAGCGGCGTGTCGTTACCCATGGCAGCCACAGGTTCCTGACCAGCAGTAGCCATTGGCACGATGGTCTTGTCGATATCCTCTTGACCGTAGCCAAACTGCACCAGCTTTTGCTGCAGATCACTCACACCGTTCTCTACATGACGACCGCTCTTCAGTTTCTCCAACTGTACACGATTCTCGCTGAGCCATTCACGGTAGGGATGGGCCTTGGCCAACTGCTCTTTAATCTCACCGTCGTAATAGATCTTGCCTTCCTGCGTATCTATCAGCAGAATCTTTCCAGGCTGCAGACGCCCTTTAGATACGACATCGCCTGGCTCGAAGTCCATCACGCCTACCTCTGAGGCCACCACCATCATACCCTGTTTGGTAATGGTGTAGCGACTGGGGCGCAGACCATTCCTGTCGAGCATGCCACCTGCATAGCGGCCATCACTGAAGAGCAGGGCAGCCGGACCGTCCCAAGGCTCCATCAGGATAGAGTGATACTCGTAGAAGGCTTTCAGGTCATCGCTGATAGGATTCTTGTCATTGAACGATTCTGGCACCAGGATGGCCATCGCCTGCGGCAGCGAGAGACCGCTCATCATCAGGAACTCAAACACATTATCGAGTGAGGCTGAATCGCTCATACCCTCCTGTACGATGGGCCGCAAGCCCTTGATGTCGCCCAGTGCCTCGCTCGAGAGCACACTCTCACGGGCTTTCATCCATCCGCGATTACCACGAATGGTGTTGATTTCGCCGTTGTGCGCCAACAGACGGAAAGGCTGTGCCAGCTTCCACTTAGGAAAAGTGTTCGTTGAGAAACGCGAGTGTACCAGTGCCAGTCCACTCGTAAAATAGTCGTTCGACAGATCAGGGAAATAGCGGCGCAGCTGTCCGCTGGTCAGCATTCCCTTATAGATGATATTCTTACTCGACAACGAGCACAGATAAAAGTCCTCATCATCGATACGGTTTTCTATGTGCTTACGTACCTTATATAATATACGGTCAAACACGGGCACACTCTCGTCGCTCACACCCGTCACAAAAATCTGCTTGATGTCAGGCTCCACCTCACGAGCAGCCACACCCAACACTTCCGGGTTTGTAGGCACTGTGCGCAGGTGCATCAACGTGAGCCCCTCGCGCTCTATTTCCTCAATCATCACACTCAGTATACGCTGCTGTGCCTCCTCATCCTTTGGTAGGAATACTAAACCAGTGCCGTACTTGCCTTTCTCAGGCACAGGGATACCCTGCAAGAGAATAAACTCATGTGGAATCTGTACCATGATACCAGCTCCGTCGCCTGTCTTGTCACGCGTCTCAGCACCTCGGTGCTCCATGTTCTCCAATACCTTGAGTGCATTGTCCACCAACTCATGGCTTTTACCGCCGTGGATATTTACTACCATACCCACACCACAAGCATCATGCTCATAGCTGCTCTGGTAGAGTCCTTGGTTGTCAAGTTTGCTATTTGCCATATTATCCTTACTTTTACTTTCACTTTGTTTGTTTTCGGCTGCAAAGTTATAGCATTATGCTCAAACAATAGGACATTTGCTTTCTTTTTAATCCTTCAATTCGCTTCTTTCTGACACTTTGCTCAAAAACGACCGAATTTGCTTTCATTCTGAAATGAATCAGACCACCTCATACATTTCAATCTTTACAATATGTCATTTCGCCCCAAAATCAAGGGCGTTGTGAACGACATGATGGGTATCATTCCCTGTGTGCGCGAACACAAAAAGGGAGAAGGTGACATTTTGCAACGAGATAGATATGTTTTCAGACAAAGTGTAATCAAAAGCCCATGATGCATCGTTCAGAAAATGTCAAAATGACAGCGCGAGGATGTTTTAACAATCAAAGTGAAACAAAATTGAATCAAAATTCATCAAAATGCCTTACTTTTGCACTCGATAATTATCAGAATGAAACCCACAGAGGGGTTATGTTATTATTATTAATAAGGTAAAAAGAACAAAGCGTATGAAAAGGATTGAAGCAATTATCAGGAAGACGAAGTTCGAAGAGGTAAAGGAAGCCCTACTCTCATCGGATATCGACTGGTTTGAGTACCATAATGTGCACGGCATCGGACAGAGCCGACAGGAGCGAATCTATCGTGGCGTGCAGTATTCGACGGATGTGATTGAGCGTGTGGCACTGACCATCGTCTGTCGCGATCCACTGGTGGAGCCTACGGTAAAGGTCATTCTGCAAGTAGCACATACTGGCGAGGTGGGCGACGGGCGCATCTTTGTGAGCGAAATGATCGACACATGGAGCATCCGAACAGGCGAACACGGTGACACCGTACTTCGCGACAAGAAGTAATGTAAAAAAAGTAAGAATGTAAAAATGTAAGAATTATGAACGAAATTGGATTATCACTTGATACGGTATGGATGCTATTGGCAGCCATGTTGGTTTTCTGGATGCAGCCAGGCTTTGCGCTGTGTGAAGCTGGTTTTACGCGCAGTAAAAACACGGCAAACATCCTGATGAAGAACTTTGTCGACTTTATGTTCGGCTCACTGCTGTTCTTCTTTCTGGGTTTCGGCTTTATGTTCGGCAGTGAGGGCGCTGGTTTTATTGGTGCTCCAAACTGGGGCGACCTGAGTTTCTATAAAGGCGACCTGCCCGTAGAGGGTTTCCTGATCTTCGAGACGGTGTTCTGTGCTACGTCAGCCACCATCGTGAGTGGTGCAATGGCTGAGCGCACCAAGTTCTCGATGTATCTCGTCTATTCTGCCTGCATCTCACTGTTCATCTATCCCATCGAGGGGCATTGGACCTGGGGGGGTGGCTGGCTCTGCAGCGATGCAGCCGACGGTTTTATGATGAGCACCTTTGGTGATGTGTTCCACGATTTCGCAGGCTCTGCCATCGTACATAGCGTAGGTGGTGTGCTGGCTCTGATAGGTGCAATGGCACTAGGCCCTCGTATCGGTAAATATGCGAAGGATGGCAAGAGTCGTGCTATTCCCGGTCACAACTTGATGATTGCCGCTCTTGGTGTGTTTATCCTCTGGCTCGGATGGTTTGGCTTCAACCCAGGTTCGCAGTTGGCCGCTTCTGGCGAAGTGAATCGTGTGGCTATCTCTCACGTGTTCCTAACGACTAACCTGGCCGCTGTGGCTGGTGGTGTTGCAACCATGTTCCTCACCATGTGGAAGTATGGCAAGCCCTCACTCTCACTGACGCTCAACGGCGTGCTGGCTGGTCTGGTAGGTATTACGGCTGGTTGTGACCTTGTATCGCCCATAGGTGCAGTTATCATCGGACTGGTTTGTGGCATCGTATTGGTTTATTCCATCGACTTTATCGACCACAAACTGCATATCGACGATCCAGTAGGTGCCAGCTCTGTTCATGGTGTCTGCGGTATCCTCGGTACGTTGATGACAGGTCTGCTGTCAACTTCAAATGGCGCTTTCTACGGTTTCGGATGGGGATTCTTTGGTGCACAGCTATTCGGCATCATCGTGATCGATCTCTGGGCTGCAGCTTGTGGATTTGCACTGTTCTACGGCATCAAGAAAACACATGGACTGAGAGTTGGCAAGCGCGTGGAGGAAGAAGGTCTTGACATCTACGAGCATGGTGAGGCTTGCTACAATTAATAATGTAAAAATGTAACAATGTAACAATGTAAAAATTGAAGGAACTATGAAAAAGATTGTTTTATTGGCATTGGGGCTGGTCGCAGTGACGACAACCCATGCACAGGATAAGATTGAGACCACGGTCAGTGGAGATATTGTAAGTAGTTATATCTGGCGTGGTCTGGATGCAGGAAGTACGGCTATTCAGCCAACTCTCGGTATTGGGTACAAAGGGCTAAGTCTGACAGCTTGGGGTAGTTATGGAATAACAAATCCTGACGATGTCAAGGAGTTCGACCTTAGCTTAGGTTATACAACAGGTGGTTTCAGTATTGGCATTACTGACTATTGGTTCAGCGTAGGCCTTGATCCGGATGCGCGCTATTTCAAGTACGACGCCCATGGTACCAACCACGTCTTCGAGGCCACCATCGGATATGACTTCGGCCCTGTCTCGCTACAGTGGTATACAAACTTTGCAGGCAATGATGGCCTCAACAAGGACGGCAAGCGCGCTTATAGCAGCTATTTTGAGGCTAATGTCCCATTCAAACTTGCCACATGCGAATGGATTGCCACTGCGGGTGCTGTACCCTATACCACCACATTTTACGGAACGAATGGATTTGCAGTCACCAACCTGGCTCTGAAAGCGACGAAGGAAATCAAGGTCACCGACTCATTCTCGATTCCTATTTTCGGACAGGTTGTGGGCAATCCCTGCTCACAAAAAGCTTACCTGGTTTTAGGAATTACGCTGCAGCCATAATTTTTCTAGGCACGCCCTCCCCGCCGACTTTATATCGAAGGGGAGGGTCATTTTGTTTAAATACCTTATTTTAAGCATGTTATCTTCATTATAGTTTCCACTAACTTTCCACTAACTTTCCACTAACTTTCCACCAACTCTCCACCAGATAATTTTACACTGTAGCAATAAGGTTCCCTTATGCTGCAATAAGAGCCCCTTATTTTGCAATAAGGCTTCCTTATTGATCGATAAGCGCCGCTTATCCACTACCTCCAGCCTCGATGCGCATTCCCAACGTGGGAACAATCCATTCCCACGCTGGGAACACTTAGCGAGCTTATTGGGGATCACGTGGAAACTTAGTGGAAACTTGGTGGAAACTTAGTGGAAAGTTAGTGAAGACTTAGTGGAAAGCAAATATAGGGTAGCTTACTTATAATCAACAAGATAGCCAAATATTACCTAAAATATGCTTATCAACCAGCCAAATAAACATCATGCCCAGCAGCACGAAAGCAGGAACAAAACCACTTCGTTTTTCTCCTATTCGATTTTTCGTAACTTTGCAAGAATTCTCAGCTTTTCTTTGTATAAAGGCAGTCTGGGGGGATAGAGGAAAAACTGGGTTACGAATTGGCAACCGTACTCAATTCCACATTCTGCTATAAACTGCATCCGCTCGAGCTATGCTCGCTTGCTACCAACGGGACGCAAGAAAGAACACCCGACGGTGAGCCACCAGCCGTACTATGACCCATCATCGGGTGCAAAGTTACGAATCATTCTTTTTGAAAGAAACAAATCTATTCACATCTTTTTGTTCTGAGCTTGCTCGTCGTTCACCAAGCAGATTACGGCATCTTTTGTGGCACTTGCCAGAAAAGTGCGTATTAGGCAACGTCCTTCTACCGTAACGATATGTTGCACATAGGAATCTTATTCACCTTCAAAAGGTAACTCACCCAAATACTTATCAAAGTCGCTTTGGAACAAACGATCCTGTACTATGCGGTACTTCTCAAATTCTGTCTCGGCATGTTCTTTGGCCTCTTCCGCTGTTACAGAACCTGCCGTTTGCAGCACTTCATTACCACCAGCCGCTAAGATGGTGTCAATCTGTTTAGCCCAGTCTTCCATTGTCATAGGAATATGGCGCTTAGCCATACGCTCTGCCAATTCCAGTACACCATTCACCAATTGTCCCATGTCTGCAAGTTCTACCTCTTTCAGATAGTTCTTGGCAATTGACACATCCGTCTTTACAATCTTTCCGTCAGGTGCATTCTCCCAGGTCGTCAACCCCATGTGCTCCTGTTCAGCATCAGCACGCTCTACTATCAACTCGGCGGCTGTTCGGCCATGTACGGCATAGTGCATCTTATTTTGCATCATCTTGAAGAAGAGCCTTGTTGTTGGTGCATCGCGATTGTAGTCAATAGCTGTCGCATAGATGTCCGTCAGTTTCTGATAGAACCGTCGTTCAGACAGTCGGATCTCACGTATTTCTGCTAACAGGTGTTCAAAGTAGTCCTCATCCAAGAAC